>JAAYUT010000182.1 GCA_012517485.1 Candidatus Atribacter fermentans | reverse complement strand
CAGGAAAAGTTCAAATCCCCCTAACCCCCTTTTCTAAAGAGGGAAATTGATATCTGAATTACATTTTTTATTTTTATCTGGTGCTGTAAAAACAGTATGTTCGTCTTTCATTAAACACTCAGAAGGGTATTTTTATTCATAAATATCCTCTAATCCCAGAACTATATTATATTCATTAACTCATGAAAAACCAAATAATTTCAAATTGCTTAGATTGACTGATGGAGATAGGCTATTTTTTAAAAAATTATTCCCACATGATGAAGTATTGATTATTTTTTATTTCCTATATTGATTTTTCTTCAAGCTATTATATACTAAATATAGTATAATATACAAATTATAAATCTATATATTGGGGTGTAAGATGCATTGTCCAGTTTGTGGTGAACCTGATTCTCGAGTAATAGATTCACGGGTTGCCGATGGAGGAAGTGGGGTGCGTCGTAGAAGAGAATGTCCTAAATGTTTAAAAAGATTTACTACTTACGAAAGATTAGAAAGAAAACCTTTGGTTATCATTAAAAAAGATGGGAGAAGAGAAATTTTTGACCGTGGAAAAATTTTAAATGGAATGTTAAAAGCAGTTGAAAAGCGACCAATATCCGTAGAAGTTTTAGAGTCTATCACCGATCTCATTGAAAAAGAGATAAGGGATGAAGGTCATGAAGAAGTATCTTCATCCCGCGTTGGAGAAAAAGTTATGGAAAAACTAAAGGAATTAGATCAAGTGGCTTATGTCCGTTTTGCATCAGTATACCGAGAATTCCGAGATATTGACCAGTTTATGGAAATTTTAACTTCTTTAAAAAAAGGAGAGAAAAATTCTGTTTAGAATCCAAGGATACTATTTTTAAAAAGTTTATTAAAAAAGTTATCTCTGGTTTTTTTAAATTATCATTGATTTTTTAATAACAATGGAGGGATTTTTGTGAGTAAATCTTTAGATGCTGACATATTGGCACCTCAAAAAGTTCAAAAAAGGGATGGTCGAATCGTTCCTTTTGATCGAAAAAGAATAGAAAGAGCCATATATAAAGCTTTTCAGGCAGTTGGCGAAACATCTCAAACAATTCCTGATGAGTTAAGCCAAGTGGTTACTCATCGGCTATTCGAAAAATTTGGAACGTCCACCACTGTTGATATTGAAACTATTCAGGATTTAGTCGAAGAAACTCTGATTCAATACGGTTATTCAAAGGTTTCAAAAGCTTATATCCTTTATCGTCGGAAAAGACAAGAAGCACGTGAAGCTCTCCAGGCAGCAGTAGATGTGGAAAAAATTGTCCAAGAATATCTACTAAAAGCCGATTGGCGAACCCAAGAAAATTCCAATACCACTTATTCTTATCCAGGGTTAGTCCTTCATGCTGCTGGTTCGGTAATGGCTCACTATACCCTCAATCGAATTTATCCCGATGAAGTGAGAGATGCCCATATCAATGCCGATATTCATATCCATGATCTGTCTTATGGCATTACTGCCTATTGTGCAGGTTGGTCAATTGAAGAGCTTATTCGAGAAGGGTTTGGAGGTGTCAAGGATAAAGTTGCTGCTGGTCCAGCAAAACATCTGTCGGCACTGACCGGACAGATGGTTAATTTTTTAGGAACCATGCAAATGGAGTTTGCTGGTGCCCAAGCATTCAACTCAGTAGACACCTATTTAGCTCCTTTTGTTCGTTTTGACCACCTCGATTATCGAATGACCAAACAACTCATTCAGCAAATGGTTTTTGCCATGAATGTTCCGTCTCGTTGGGGAAGTCAAGCACCTTTCATCAATTTTTCTTTCGACTGGATTGTACCAGAAGATATGAAAGAAAGACCAGTGATTATCGGGGGTAAAGAACAACCTGGCTTAGGTTGTTACGGTGATTATCAGCAAGAAATGGATATGATCAATCGTGCTTTTATTGAAGTGATGCTGGAGGGTGACTTTGAAGGGAGGGTTTTCTCATTTCCTATCCCGACTTATAACATTACCGCTGATTTCCCTTGGGATTCAGATAATGCCATGCTGCTTTGGCAAATGACTGCTAAATATGGTGTTCCGTATTTTCAAAATTTTATCTCAAGTTCCCTGAAGCCTGGAGACGTTCGATCGATGTGCTGCCGTCTCCAACTTGATTTAAGAGTCTTACGTAATCGAGGAGGGGGTTTATTCGGTTCAGCAGATAAAACTGGATCAATTGGTGTTGTAACTATAAATCTGCCAAGAATTGGCTATCTCAGCAAAGATGAGGAAGATTTTTTTGCCCGTTTAAAAGCCAAGATGAATATAGCTAAAACCGCTTTGGAAATAAAAAGAAAAGTAGTTGAACGGAACATGAAAAATGGGCTTCTTCCTTATACAAAAAGATACTTAGGAACCTTCAAGAATCATTTTTCAACCATTGGGTTAGTGGGAATGAATGAAGCCTGTATTAATTTTATTGGAAAAAATATAGCTGATCCAGAAGGAAAAGCTTTTGCTTTGAAAGTTTTAAGTTTTATGCGAGAATGTTTGGCTGACTTCCAAGAAGAAACTGGAAATCTCTACAATCTGGAAGCGACACCAGCCGAGGGGACCAGTTATCGTTTGGCAAAACATGACAAAAAACATTATCCCGATATTTATACCTCCGGTGAGAATGAGCCCTATTATACCAATAGCACCAATTTACCGGTTAATTATACCGATGATCCTTTTGAAGCTTTAGACCATCAAAAGGACTTACAGGCTTTGTACACCGGTGGTACAGTGTTTCACGCTTTTATGCCTGAAACACCTGAGCCCGAGACGGTTAAACTCTTCATTAAGCGAGCTTGCGAGAAATATACAGTTCCCTATATAACTGTTACACCCACTTTTTCGGTTTGTCCAAATCATGGTTATATTTCCGGTCGCATCTTTCAATGTCCGGAATGTGGAACTGATACGGAGGTTTACTCCCGGGTAGTTGGTTATTATCGACCGGTTCAACGATGGAATCATGGGAAACAAGAAGAATTTAAGCAACGTCGAGAATATATGGTTAAAAATAGGGTTTGAGAGTTTAGTGATTTAGATTTCTATAGTCGAATCTGAATAAATAAATTCACTTTAGAGAAAATATGATTTTTCGTGGCTGGCAAAAAGTAAGTTATATCGAATATCCGGGTAAGATAGCTACCGTCCTATTTACTGGCGGTTGTAATTTTCGTTGTCCATATTGCCACAATCCAGAATTAGTATTCCTGGAAGAATCCCTACCGCAGATTCACGGAAGGGATGTTCTTGAATTTCTAAAGAGAAGAATAGGGATGATTGATGCAGTTTGCATTACCGGGGGTGAACCGTTAATCCATACCCCCCATCTTTTCCCTTTTTTGGAACAGGCAAAGCAGATGGGATTTTTGATCAAAATCGACACCAATGCAAGTCTTGATCAACCTTTCCATCAGATTTCTCAAGCTGGTTTGGTTGACTTGTGGGGAATCGATTTTAAACTCCCTTTTCCCCTGTATAAAAAAGTTTTAGGAGAAAAATGGCATAAAAACTGCCAGTTAGTTTTAGACCAAGCTCTCAAAAAACCAGATCAAGTCGAAATCCGAACCACTATTTATCCACCTTTTCATGATGAAAAAATCCTTCTTGAAATGGCCGAAAAGTGTTCTTCAGCCAATCGCTGGTATTGGCAAAACTTCAACCCTCAAAAAACTCTAAGCGATGAAGCTCATACTGTTTCTCCATATGCCCCTTCACTTCTTAGCCAGTGGGGGGATCAAATAAACAAACAAATCCAGAAAGACCTAATAATTATCCGACCTTTTTTTTGATTACGTTTTTATCTGTATAATAAGGTTTATAATTTTACCTTTCTTTCATAGAGAATTCTTTGAAT
>JAAYUT010000181.1 GCA_012517485.1 Candidatus Atribacter fermentans | reverse complement strand
TTAAAAAATGACTTCGTTTTTTCGATAATTTAAATAAATGTTATTAGTGGTTGAAGGAAGTTATACCTTTACTTTTTCTCATGATTAAGTCAGTTATTACCGTTCCTAAATCATAAATATCAAGGACTCCATCCATATTAGGATCAGTAAGTTCTAATGTCCCTTGGGTTTCATGGAGCTTATATGAGATCTTTAAGAATTTAGATAAAACAATCTTGGGAATCTCATCCCGTCTTTCTCCTCCAAACCATTCAAAAACATCCTTTCCTCCTTTACTGGAATTACACTTCCTACAAGCCCATACGCAATTATCAATCGATTCCAGAAGTTGAATGACCCTTGGGTCACAGCCTGCTCGACAGGAAGGAATGATATGATCGAGAGAAAGATTTTGGTCATTTCCACAATAAACACAGATTTTTCCCTGATCCCATTCCTTCATATGATCATGGAGGCTTGAGGACCAGACCATTTCACCTGATTTGAGCTTCTTGAAGCGTGAGATAACAAAGCCGTAATTATCAGCAAAACCAGCTGATTTGGCTATAAGTTCAGCATAGAACCAATATATGAGATCTTTTACTGTAGAAACAATACGTTTTGGTGGTTTGAGTGCCAATTTCTTTTCCCTTCCTTGAAAAATAATAAGTTTTTGGTACCATTACACTTTTTTATTAGTTTTCTAAAAGAATATTTTTCAATTAAATGGAATATATAGATCTCTTTGTGATAAATTATCGGTATAAAAGTAAAAAAATTACGCTTCCAACTTTCTCACAATTAATTGTCCATAAGTATCCATGTGAAAACTCAGCTTCCTTTTCGAATTGATTCATCAGGTATTTATAGGTGAAATACAAGCTACAAATCCGATCTTACCAATGCAGCAAAAAATGACCATTTTCATCGGGTAGGATAGAGTTAACGATGATGTTATATCTGTCTGGTTCTATAACAATATACCATTTAGTTTTTGCAAGAAAAGAAACTCAACTTCTAAATTCCCGCATTCTGCTATTCCTATAGCCTGTTCTTCATTGTAAATTGGTAGAAATGGTGCGGCTGTTTCATAAATCCTTGTCATGTCGTTTGGGAATAAATCGATGAGCGATGTATTGATTGCAATAATAACCATAATCACCGATCCTTGAGTACAATAAACAATAAATTTAAATTTTCGTACTAGATATATTTTTTTATTTATTATTGTTTGGAATATTTTTTGACTCGATTTTTTACCGAGAAGTCCAAGATTTCTATACCAACAAGATTATCATCGGAATCAGTTATTTTATTATCATTAAATCGTAAATATAAAACGTCAACATCTGAAACTCATAGATTGAAAATTTAACTTTTTTCTTCCTCTGATTTTTTATCTGGGATAAGATAAAGAGGAGGGAGAATATATGGTGGAAGCCCCATTCGAAGAGTCATGCTTTGGAATAGTTCTCTGTAATATGGCCATAAATTCAACATTAAGTTAGAAGATGAGAATATATCAAATATTTCATCATCAAACTCAATTTTAGATTCATATATCGCAACAAATTTTGCAGTAATATCAATAATATTCTTTCTCGGTTTATTTGTATAAGCAGAGAATTGTAGGGTTGTGTTTACTTTCCACAAGTTACCAGAGATTTTTTCATATCCTTTTTTTGTTAACTTAAAATCGGTATATGCTCCTTCCACAAATTCAATATGAGGAATCCTTTTGGCTTTGATGTTTTCAACATAGATTGATGAAAATTTGAGTTGTTTGATAAATTGTATATATTTATCAGCGTTAGGCTGCAAAACCCTCTTTCCCCCCTATTAAATATATATTTTCTTTGGATCTTCCTGCAATTCTATGTTCTTTTTGATAATTGGTTTTTTCATTGAAATTAGCGATGGTATCAATAAAAGCATCAAAATATCTAAACTGGGTTTTTTCTAACCGTTCACTGACAACCCTTTCTACACAGATACCACCGTCATAATGAGACAGAATATGATTAATATATTGATTTAAGCTGACTCCTTCTTTTTCTGCGGTTTCAGATAAAGAAGAATGTAAAGTTTTTGGTATTCTTACAACCAGTTTTCCACTGTATTCTCGCTCTGTACGTGGAAGAGGAACGTTCATTCCACTTTCTAAGGTTGCTTCCAGCCACGCTCTTTTGGCATCTTCAATCATTGCCATAGCTTCTTCTAAACTCTTTCCCTCAGTCATGCAACCAGGAAGATCTGGAATATCTACATAATAAGACCCATCATCATAAGGAATAAGTCTTATGGCATATTTCAAACCAAGATAATACTCTAGATTTTTATTTTCCATTAAATTCTTCCTCCTTCTCAATTATCTTAATTACATTCTTAATATAATGTTCTTTTACTGGCCTTTTAAATGGAATTGAGATTGGGTACTGATGAAGTTTTTCAAAAATACGATGGCTTGATCCTGAAGATTTTTTTCTCTCCTTCCACCCACAACGAATTAATAGAGTTATTAACTCATCAATACTAACATTTTTAGGGTTCTGTTTTATCTTTTCAAAAAGCTTCCTTGTATGATTATCCATTTAAAAAAGTGTATGATATGATACTATATTTAGTATCATATTGCAATAGTATAAAGTCTAGTATTTCCATTTTCTTTTTTGCTATCATAGTCATCCGCTTCCTGATTAATGTAATCCAATCCTTGGGGTTAGGTCTTGATTCCTGAATTTAGGCTAATTATTCCCCTCTTTTAATTGCTTTGATCCTTTATTTATTAAGTTATGGTGCTTGTAACCAAAGGTTATTTTAGGCTGACAGAAATTGAGGATGAGATCATAACCATTTTAGAAAAGAAAAATGAAAATTTTCAATCTCAACAAATCATCCTCTATTTTATCAAATATAAATATTTTCTCATAGAAATTTTAGAAATTTAATCTAAAGAATTTATTTAATTTTACACAGATAGAAATTTTTCTAATATAATATTTGAAAGTAAAAGAGAAAAAGGGTGGGGATGCCTTTGCCAATTCCAGACTTTCAATCATTCTTCCTTCCATTGTTACTGCTTGCTTCAGATGGAAAGATCCATAGTATGAGAGATGCTATTGAAACTTTATCTAACCAATTTAATTTGTCTGATGAGGAACGAAAAGTTCTTCTTCCCAGCGGGACTCAGCGAATTGTTGATAACCGTATCAGTTGGGCACGAACTTATCTCACCAAAGCCGGGTTATTCGAAACTCCCAAAAGAGGATATTTCCGCATCACTCCAGTTGGGAGAGCTCTTCTTGCGACAAACCCTCAAGAGCTCAATATCAATACCCTCATGCAGTATGATACCTTCCAAGAATTTCGAACTAGGAAATCACCCCAAACTGACAATAAAAAGGACGTCACAATAAGTTCTCACACTACTCCTCAAGAACAGCTCGAAGAAGGGATTGAAAAAATCAATCAGAATCTCAGTGAGGAACTTCTTCGCGAGATCAAGAACTGCTCTCCCTCTTTCTTCGAGAAAATTGTGGTTGATTTGCTCATCACCATGGGATATGGAGGATCTCGGAAGGAAGCTGGTGAAGTTTTGGGGAAAACCGGAGACGAAGGAATTGACGGCATCATTAAAGAGGACAGATTAGGAATGGATACGATTTACATCCAGGCCAAGCGCTGGGAAACAGTTGTTGGGCGTCCAGAAATTCAAAAGTTTGTGGGGGCTCTTCATGGGCAAAAAGCTAAAAAAGGAATCTTTATTACCACTTCATCATTTACCAAGGATGCCATTGACTATGTTAAAAATATCGATTCAAAAGTCATCCTGATCGATGGGGTATCTCTCACCCACTATATGATTGAATATAACGTGGGTGTCTCAGTCGCTCAAACCTTGGAAATCAAAAAGATTGATACTGATTATTTCCATGAGGAGTGAAACTTGAATAATAAAAACACTGATGAAAAAGATATATATAAGTTATGGTGCCTGTCACCAAGGTTATTACAGAGCCGCAGGTGGGATCATAAAAGGTGGTTTCGGCAGTGGTATTTTCTGGACGGATCTCGATAATTTTAGCTATAGCCTGAAATTCTTGGGGTCTATTATACAATTTAAAGAGGATAACGAGGCATCCCCGTTTAAAATATGCTATGCTATTTGAGACGGGGGTGTGGCTGTTGGGGTTCGTTATCCAGGAAACTGGGTTCACTCGACTCTGAAATGCCGCC
>JAAYUT010000180.1 GCA_012517485.1 Candidatus Atribacter fermentans | reverse complement strand
TGGAAGCGAGTTTTTACCCTTGATTTCGGTCCTTCTTTTTTCCAGTTTCCGACTCCGGTATCTGATCTTCTTCGAACTTATCTTCCCTGGACAATTGGATTGTTTGTTACCTCAACACTTCTATCTTGGATAATAGGAAATATGATGGGAGGAATTGCTGGATATTTTTCACACAAAAAATGGTCTAAAATTCTTGATGCGGTCATCATGGTAGTCAGACCGTTTCCTCATTATATATTTGGTATCTTAGTCCTCATTTTGTTTGCCTATGTTTGGCAGCTTTTCCCTGCTGGTGGAATGATGTTGGGTAGAAAAACCATTCTTAATTGGAATTTTATATTAACCATTCTTCGTTATTCTTTTTTACCAGCTCTCACTTTAGTGTTATTGGGAGGCGCTGTCTGGTTTCAACAGATGAAACTCTTGGTTCAAAATGTAAAAAGAGAAGATTTTGTTCAATACGCTCATATCGGAGGAGTAAAAGAAAAATATATTATTTTTGGGTATGTATTACAAAATGCCATGCTTCCTCAGATTACCCAACTTGCCCTGGCTTTGGGTCAAGTCTTTAGCGGTGTTTTGATTGTTGAAATGGTGTTTTCCTACCCAGGAGTTGGTCTTTTATTATATCGAGGGGTAACTCGAGGTGATTATAACTTGGTTATGGGAATTACCGTTCTCTCAATATTAACCATCACTACCGCAGTTCTCATTTTAGATCTTGTGTACCCATTATTCGATCCAAGAATTCGCCATAAATAGGAGGTGAAATATGGGTATATTAAAAGATCTTTTCAAAGATTACCGATTTGCGGTTGGCTTTATTCTTTTAGTTTTTTTATTTTTCCTGGTTCTTGCTTCGTTCTTTTCTCCTTATGATGCCATAAAATGGCTGCAGGTTCCTCGTGACAAACCCCCTTCCTGGTTTCATATTTTAGGAACCAATTCCAAAGGTCAGGATGTTTTTTGGGAGGCAACTTTTTCTATCCGCAATTCGCTTATCATCGCCTTGATTGCCGGTCTTATATCGAGATTGATTGCCGTCTTGGTTGGCTTTGTAGCAGGCTATAAGGGAGGCATTTCAGACCGGATTCTCATGGGGCTCACTGATGGACTCTTGGTTATTCCTCTCTTTCTCATTTTGGTACTGGTCGCTATGCTTTTAAAAGAGGCGATGACATTGATCAACACCGGCTTCCTTTTAGCCTTTTTCGGTTGGGCGTGGGATGCTCGAACCATTCGTTCCCAGGTTTTGAGCCTCCGAGAGCGTGAGTTTACTCAAACCTCGATCCTTTCTGGAAATGGGACCCTTTCTCTGGTAACTAAAGAGTATCTCCCTTTAACTATTCCTCTTATTTTCTCAACACTAATCAACAATATCGCTTGGGCAATCGGTATGGAAATCGTATTAGCCATTCTTGGTTTAGTCCCACTGGCTATTCCTACCTTGGGAACAACCCTCCAATGGGCTATTACCTATCAAGCCATTCTTCTTGGCCATTGGTGGTGGATTTTAACCCCAGTCGTTCTGACTATTCTTCTCCTGGTTGCTCTCTATTGGTTTTCGGTAAGCGTAAGCGAATATTTGGATCCCCGAATTCGGATTCAAAGAATAGGAGTCAAATAACGGTGAACTGTGTCATCAATGTTGAACAACTTCAGGCTTTTTATGTTCTGGAAGCCCAAGGAAAAAGGAAAATAATCAAAGCAGTCAACAATGTCACTTTGAGCATTCCTGAAAATGAGATCTACGGTATCGCCGGAGAAAGCGGTTGTGGAAAAACGACCTTGCTCAAAGCTCTTTTTGCTTCTATCGATCCTCCTCTCCAATTATTTGGTGGAAAGGTAAATTATCGAATAAATGGAAAAGACCTCAACGCCCTATCTCTCAGTGAAAAAGAAAAACGTGAATTGCGATGGACTTACATTTCATATATTCCCCAGGGTTCAATGAGCGTCTTTAACCCAGTGAAAAAATTAAAAAGAACCTATCTAAACTTTTTGGAAAGCCACATTCGAGGGAAAGCCCATCGCGACCTCCTCTCTCTGGCTCATCAACACCTGGAAGAGTTAGGACTTTCTCCTCAAATCCTGGGTGCCTATCCCCACCAGTTATCGGGTGGAATGCGTCAAAGAATTGCCATTGCCCTTTCTACCTTGTTGAAGCCAAAGATTATTCTCGCCGATGAACCAACCACTGCCCTTGATGTTGTTGCTCAAAGGGCGGTTCTCCAACTGATGAGGGATGTCCAGCAAGAACTTCAGAACACCATTGTTTTAGTTACTCATGATATGGGTATCCAAGCCAATATCGCTTCTCGGATGGCCATTATGTATGCTGGAAAAATTGTAGAAGAAGGACCCACTGAAGAAGTATTTATTAAACCTCTCCATCCTTATACTCAATACCTCATCCAGTCTCTTCCCCGTATTGGAGACAAAACAACTCGAAAAAGTGTCCCTGGATCTCCTCCTTCTCTCCTTGATCCACCTCTTGGATGCCCCTTTCACCCTCGCTGTCCTCAAGTTTTCGACCGATGTATAAAAGAGACACCAATACTCGATCAATGCAATCCGAACCACAAAGTCGCCTGTTGGTTAAGGAGAGATTAGATTGTCGACTATCCTGAAAGCCAACAACTTAACCAAAATCTTCTCCTTGGGAGGGCTGCTCTCTCGAACAAAAATTACGGCAGTCGACCACGTTTCCTTCACAGTGGAATCATCCGAGATTTTCACTCTCGCTGGAGAAAGTGGTTGTGGGAAAAGCACAACTGCCCGAATGATTTTAGGTTTTGAGATACCGACATCCGGCGAACTTCACTATCTTGATCAGAATATACAAAGTGTCAAAGACAAAAAAGCCTGGTTTAAAGAGGTACAAGCTGTTTTTCAAAATCCTTTTGAGAGTTTTAACCCGCTACGTAAAGTTGAAAGTTATTTCTTTGAAACTGTCAACAATTTCCATTTAGAAAAAAACGAAAAGCGAGCCGAACAGTTGATTGAGGAAAAGCTCCAGGCGGTTGGCCTCACCTATCATGAGATTGCCGGGAAATATCCCGGTGAACTTTCTGGTGGTCAGTTACAACGTTCTTCTATTGCTCGTTCTCTTTTAACCAACCCATCATTGTTAATCGCTGATGAACCAGTGTCGATGGTTGATGCTTCTTTACGGATGTCTATTGTAAATCTTTTCCGAGAAATGAGAGACTCCTTTGGAGTGAGCGTGATCTACATCACCCATGACCTGGCAACCGCCTATTATATTAGCGATCGAATTGCGATCATGTTTCGAGGAAATATTGTCGAAACTGGATCAGTAGAAGAAGTGCTAGGGAATCCGAAACATCCCTATACCAAACTCCTCATCGAATCCATCCCTCAACCTGATCCACATCAGCAACCAAAAACTTTGATCAAATTTCTCGAGGAGAAAGAAGAATATCTTCGAAAAGGATGTAAGTTCTCTGGCCGTTGCCCAGAAGTCATGGATATTTGTAAAAAGATAACCCCCAAAGATGTTTTGATTGACGGTGTCATGGTGAAATGTCATCTTTTTAAGACAAATACAGGAAAGAGTGAGGAATAAATTGTGAATAAAAACTCCTATCCTAAACTCCTTTCAATTTTCTTTTTCACTCGCCCCTCGGTAGGAGAGGGTGAGGGAAACTTATTTTCATCCTCATCAGGTGTCACTCTAAGACCGTGTTGTTTACCAAAAAAATTTCTTTCGAAATTATTTAAAAAATTATATTGAGGTGATTTATCCATGGAAAAATCCATTCATTTTATTGAACAACTCCTTTCTCAAATGACCTTAGAAGAAAAAGTTGCTCAGCTGTGTGCGATCCATGCTCATCAACTCAATGAAAACGGCTCGTTCTCTATCAGCAAAGCTCAAAATCTCATCCCAAATGGTATTGGTCAAATTACTCGTCTGGTTGGGGATCCAGATGCTGAACCCTCAGAGTCAGCAGCTAAGGGTAACGCTATTCAACATTTCCTCAAAGAAAAAACCCGCCTTAAAATACCAGCCATAATTCATGAAGAATGCCTCAGTGGACTAACCGCCAGAGGTACAACTGTTTTTCCCCAAGCTATCGGATTAGCCAGTACTTTTTGTCCCGAATTGATTGAAAAAATGACCACTATCATTCGAAAACAAATTCGAGCTATTGGTGGCCATCAAGGTTTAGCCCCGGTTTTAGACATTCCTCGTGATCCTCGTTGGGGAAGAACCGAAGAGACCTTTGGAGAAGATCCCTATTTAGTTTCTCGCTTAGGTGTTGCCTATATTCAAGGACTTCAAGGAAATGACTTGAAAACTGGAGTGATTGCCACCGCTAAGCACTTCACTGCTTATGGCATCTCTGAGGGAGGAAGAAATATGGGTCCTGCCCGAGTAGGAAAAAGAGAACTGAGAGAAGTATTTCTTTTCCCTTTTGAAGTAGCAGTAAAAGAAGCGCAAGTTGGTTCGGTTATGAATGCCTATCATGATATCGATGGGATTCCTTGTACTGCTTCTCAATTCCTTCTGACTAAAGTGCTTCGTGAAGAATGGGGATTCACCGGAATTGTTGTATCTGACTATGAAGCCATAAAAATGCTTGAAACTCTCCACCACATTGCTCAGAACTCAAAAGAAGCTGCAATAAAAGCTTTACAAGCCGGTATTGATATTGAACTTCCTGAAATTATCTGTTATGGAGAACCACTTCTTGAAGCGGTTCGGGAAGGATTATTAAGCGAGGAACTCCTTAATGAAGCGGTTCGTCGAGTACTTACCACAAAAATGCTTTTGGGCCTTTTTGAAGAAGAAATTTACATCAACCCTGAACAGATTCCCTCGGTTATGGATCCAAAAGAAAATCGTCAACTGGCGCGCGAAATAGCTCAAGCCTCTCTGGTTCTTTTAAAAAATAATGGTCTTCTTCCTCTTAAGAAAGACCTGAAAACCTTAGCCATCATTGGACCTAACGCTCGAGAAGGTTTGCACCTTCATGGGGATTATAGTTATGCGGTTCATATTCCCAGTGTTCAAGCCTGGAGAGGGAAGAAAGCAGAATGGAAAGATTACACCAAAACAGTCAATGTTTTCGAAGGAATAAAAAATAAACTTCCACAGGCCGAACTCCTTTATGCACAAGGTTGTGAGTTGTCAGATCATTCCCGTCAAGGTTTTGATGAGGCAATTAATATCGCCAAAAAAGCTGAGGTCATAATTGCTGTAATGGGTGAAAAAAGTGGGCTCTTCCAACAATCCCTATCGGGTGAAGGCAGTGACCGCGCCGACCTTGGTCTCCCCGGAGTTCAAACCGAACTTTTAAAAGAACTCAACACCTTGGGGAAACCTATCGTTCTGATCCTGGTTAACGGAAGGCCTTTAACTCTAAAATGGGAAAAAGAAAATATTTCTGCCATTATTGAAGCGTGGTATCCAGGAGAAGAAGGAGGCAATGCCATTGCCGACGTTTTATTTGGTGATTATAATCCCGGTGGAAAGCTTCCCATTTCTTTTCCTAAAGAAACCGGACAGCTACCGGTATATTACAACCGGAAACCTTTAGCCTTTAACCAATATATTTCTACTGATGCCCAAGCTCTTTTCCCATTTGGCCATGGATTAAGCTATACTCGATTTGAATATACCGACTTGAACATTTCTCCAAAAGAAATTAAATCCTTGGAAAAAATTGAAATTCAATGTAAAGTGAAAAATGTCGGTCACCAAGCTGGTGATGAAGTCATACAACTCTATATCCAAGACCCGATCGCTTCCCTGGTTCGTCCGGTTAAAGAGTTGAAAGGATTCAAGAGAATACATCTCGAACCCGACGAAGAACGAACAATAGCATTTACTCTTTTCCCCGATCAATTGGCTTTTTATGACGAGTATATGCGGTTCATTATTGAACCTGGTCTTTTCAATGTAATGGTTGGTTCATCATCAGAGGATATTAGGCTTTCAGGTCAATTTGAAGTCATCAAAGAATTGCATTTAACGAAATACCGGCATTTCAAAAGTGAAGTTACTGTTCAATAAAGAAAATTGGATGATAAAGTAATTCATTCAATAGTCATTCAAACGAAGAACGGAAAACATATTGATTTGCAGGGATTACTGAAAAAAATACTCCCTGCAAATCAACAATTTAAAATTATTCAACGTTATCCTTTGTTATGAGGAGCAAAGGTATAATTACCAGGGGCTCAACCGTTTCTCCGTTTATAATTTTATTAGCAGATTCGACTGCTGTAGCCATTTGAAGGGCTGGTTGCTGTTTAACGGTGGCAACCATTTCACCATTTTTGATTGCTTGAATAGCATCATCTATTGCGTCAATTCCAAAAACTTTTATTTCTTCCATTCTCCCTGCAGCTATAATTGCTCGGACTGCACCAAGCGCCATCTCATCATTGTGGGCATATACCGCATCCAGCTCCGGATTCGCTTGGAGAACATCTTCCATCACTTTTGAACCTTGTTCTCTTGAGTAATTGGCCGTCAGAGAACTAACGACTTGAATGTCTGGGTAATCCTTCAGTACTGCAAGGAATCCTTCTTGACGTTGTTGAGCCGAAGGAGCTCCTGGAATACCCTCTAAAATAGCTACTTTCCCTTTTCCGTTAAGCACTTTAACTAATTCTTGAGCAACCATCTGACCCGCTTGTGCATTGTCTATATCTAAATGCTGAGCAACAACACCACCTTTTGACGGCCGGGTTACGGTGATAACAGGA
>JAAYUT010000179.1 GCA_012517485.1 Candidatus Atribacter fermentans | reverse complement strand
GCGCGAGAATGGCTCTACTCTGCTTATGATGCCTATGGAAGAAATCTCTACGAGGCAATCCAAAACAACCCTGGTTACCGTGGAATCCGAGCTCCTTATACCATTTTTACTCGTTATATTACCGAGGATGTTCCAATGAGCTTGGTTCCTATTTCATCTTTTGGGAAAATGTTAAAAATCCCAACCCCTACCATAGATTGTATGATTCATTTAGCTAACATTCTCCACAATAAGGATTATTTTACTGAAGGAAGAACAGTAGAAAAGTTAGGATTAGCAGGACTCAGCGTGAAAGAAATACGAGAAATGATCGTCGTGGAAACCAATTCAACTTCATGATAGGAGGTTTTACATGGCTGAAAACAAAATAATAGTTGGTGCTTCTTTGGGAAACTGTGTCCACGTCGCCGGTATTTATCGTTTTCTAAGTTTAGCTGAAGAATACCAATATACGTCCTATTTTTTGGGGCCAGCAATTCCTATCAACCAGCTCATTCAATGCATTAAAGAAAAAAAACCCCAGCGTGTTATTGTTGGTTATCGTTTAAGTGATGATTCAGCCCGAACTCTCTTTGCTGAATTACACCAACAATTAGAAGAAAATCATCTTCTTGATCAAAGTACTTATATTCTTAGCTGTACTCCGGCTTTAAAGCCAATTGCTCAGAGTTTTGGTATTTTTAAATATATTTTCTGTGGGAAAGAGAGTTTTGATGAGATTCTTGAAAGTATTTACCAGACTACCCAAGATATCTCTTTGGATAAAAAATATCCCTCTACTCTTCCGGAGAGAATTCTTATTAAAAAACCTTTTCCTCTTCTTCGGCATCATTTTGGAAGACCAAGTCTTGAAGAAACTATTCATGGTGTTACACAAATTAGCCTTTCAAAAACCATTGATGTCATTTCTTTAGGACCTGATCAAAATGCTCAAGAGTACTTTTTTGAACCCAAAAAGATGAAAGCTGATGAAAGCGGAGCTGGTGGTGTTCCAATAAGAAGTCGTAACGATCTTGAAAGAATCTATGCTGCTTCTCGGGTTGGTAATTACCCTTTATTGCGTTGTTATAGCGGGACGAATCATTTGGAAGACTGGGCTCAATTATTATTTGAGACCATCCATATCGCTTGGGGCGCAGTTCCACTAACCTGGTACAGTCAACTTGATGGCCGTTCCCAACGTTCAATAAAAACTGCTATTGCTGAAAATCAAAAAGCCATGCAAAGATATGCAACTCTTGGTGTTCCTTTGGAAGTGAACGAATCTCATCAGTGGAGTCTGCGAGACGCACCTGATAGTGTCGCCTGCGCTGCTTTTTTCTTAGCTGCTTATAATGCCAAAAAAGCCGGCGCGAAATACTACATTGCTCAATACATGCTCAATACTCCAAATGGAATCTCTCCTCGAGCCGATTTAGCCAAAATGTTTGCTAAAAAAGAATTAATTGCGCCCCTTCAGGATGAAAATTTTACTATTTTTACTCAAACCCGTGGTGGGTTAGCTCATTTTTCTACCAATATGAATATTGCTAAAGGACAATTAGGAGCTTCCACAGCATTGGGTTTAGTTCTTAAGCCTGATATCATTCATGTAGTTGGTTATAGCGAAGCTGACCATCTTATCTATCCTCATGAAATCATTGAAAGTGCCGAGATTGTTCAGGGTGTCATCAAAGACTTGTTGATCGATTTTCCCGATTGGGAAATGGATCAAGTGATTCTCGAAGAGAAAGAACGTTTAATCAATGAAGCAAGAATTCTCCTTGAGGCTATTAAAAATATACATCAAAATGCGGATGGAGATGACCCATGGGTCTCTCCCTCTACTCTCGCCCGTGCTATTCAAAAAGGCATTTTGGATGCACCCCATCTGTTAGGAAACCCTCAAGCTTGCGGTCAAGTCCGGACTCGAATTATTAAAGGTGTTTTAAGAGTGGTTGATCAAAGTGGGAAAATTATTGAAGAGAAAGACCGGTTGAAAAACTTTCTTGAATCCTAATATTAATAAGAAAAGAGAAGCCAAGAGGCACTGGCTTCTCTTTTAAAATTAAATAACCTCAGTTTTTTAAATTAGTGAAATTTGCGTTTATTTTCTTGGTGTTTTTTAAGATCAGTTAGTCTATCTTGGCTTTGTTTGAGAAATTTGTTTAATTTTTGTTCAAACATTGCTTTGCTTTTTTCTAATTTCTCTAAGTACTCTTCATCTTCATTAAGCCGTTTTATTGAGAGGTCAATTTTCCCATCATCTGAAATGTGAATAACCTTGGCTTTTACTTTATCATTTACCTTGAGAAAATCATTCACATCCTTAACAAATTGATTTGAAATCTCTGAAATATGAATGAGCCCTTTTTTTCCATCCTCTAATTCAACAAACGCTCCAAATTTAGTGATACCAACAACCGAACCTTCAACAATATCATTCACCTCAATCATGGGGTGACTCATTATCCTCCTTTGTGTCAATTTTCAAAATTTTCTATCCTGAAAATATCAAAATAAGTGAAAAGTGATGAAACAAAAAAAGTGATGAAACAAAAAGAGAAAAGCACACCCCCCTGAATCCCCCCTCAATGGGGGAATATATTCAACAATTCCCCTCCGTGGAGGGGTGCCGTTTTACGGCGGGGAGGGTGCCTTTTGTTTTTTTATTGATTACCCTGAGACAATGAATAAGGAACATTAAAAAATTTTGATAAATGAGATTGCCACGTCGCATAAGACG
>JAAYUT010000178.1 GCA_012517485.1 Candidatus Atribacter fermentans | reverse complement strand
TGCACAGGAATCCACTCTTTTCTTCGAAACGTATTTATAAGAATGAAAAAACTGGAGAATCTCTTGAATTTTGAGAATCTTCTCGGCAAACTCGTTAGCCTCTTTTTCATCTTCATTATTAAGGTCTTCTAAATTGTCAAGATAATATTTCTTTGTTTCATTTAAATGCATGAGGATATGCCCTATTTCATGAGCCAAGGTAAACCAAAAATGATCGTTTCTATTATACCTTCGAGTGTAAACAATAACTGGATTTAAACCATCAAAAAATGATGCTCCATCAAGGTAGGTCTTTTCCAGATGAGATAGAACAAAAAACATAACTCCAGCACTATTTAGATCATTAATACATCTTTTTATACCATGATTATCTAAGGTATAATCACTAAAATCTTTCGCAATAGCTTTCAATAGCTCGGGATGATAATCATTAACACGGAACCTTTTGGAACAGTTTTTTGCCATTTGAAACCATACTTTTAAATTGTTTTGACTATAAGCAATATTTGATTTTGAACTTCTTAAATAGGGAAATGAGTTTTCTTCAAATGATAATGATTTATCTTGATGGAAACTCCAGAAATCCCTAACTTGCTCAATTAATTCATCAGTAATCTGATAATCTTTGAACCACCCCTTCTTGATCATTTGCCGAACTGGCATATGAGAATAGATTTTTCTTTTTATATCAACTTCAGTCTCCTGAACTCTTTCCTTATTCAAATGGAGCTGGTACTCTAAATCCAATTGAACCCAATAATCAGGTGAAACATTAAAAGCTTGACCTAATACCTGAGCCGTTTTGTAAGTAATACGTATTTTATTGTTTATTAATTGACTAATAATTTTAGGAGAGAGATTGGTAATTTTACTCAAGTCCTCTTGGGTCCAATCTCGAGCTTCGAGCTCTTCCTTAATAAAATCACCCGGACCAAAAACCATGAAGGGTTTTAATTTTTGATTTATCATCCTAATCACCATAATGTTTAGAAATCTCAAGTATTCTTATTAAACCTTGGGTTTGATTCTCATCTTCGAAATGAATTTCAAACTCTAACCTATATTGGTCATTTATCCTTACCGAAAAACGGTTTGAAAACCCACTGAGTCTTTCAAAGTGAAGTGAATGAAGATTCCACAAATCATAAATATTCTTAGCTGCTTTGAGGGATTGAACTCTAAGAAAGAATTTTTTGACAACATTCCGTTGGTAACGCCTGGATTTGCCGGTAGTGTATAAATTTTCAAGATCCTTATTGCCAAATTGTAAATCCACTTCTATTCCCTTGAATTATAAATATAATAACGAGTTATTCTAAATTTGTCAATATAAATATTACTAATTAGGTAAAAATTAACATGGACAATTTTAAAATACTCATCTACTTTTTCAATTCCTCTATTTATCTCATTATTTGATATAAATAATATAAAATATTTTATCTATTTTATTCATTTATTGTAAACAATAATATCCCTTGATTGTAATATCTATCAGTCTCAATTTTTTCAGTAATTTACATTTCCTGCCTTTTACTATCAAATTTCTTCACTTCCCCTTAGTAAGCTGGTTGTTTCATTGAGTGGATAAAAAAAATTTATTTAGTAACTTCTGGAAAAGATAACTTGATGCATTAAACAGTCAATGATAATCGTAATTTACTTGTTTTCTAAACAATGAAACTCATGAGTAAAGAACAGATCCTTTGGATTTATTAAAAATTTTAAAAATAAGCTCTGATCTCTGAAATTTACTTAACCTTCATCTTCCTACTTCCCTTTTTTATGTATTATCATAATAGTCGACTCAATAAATTTTTCACTCAGGAGATTCCTCTATGTGCGGTATTATTGGATATGTTGGCCAAAAAGAAATTATTCCAATTTTGTTAAATGGTTTGAAACATCTTGAATACCGGGGATACGATTCAGCCGGAATTGCCATTGAGGAAGATGGAATACTGAAAACCTTTCGAAAAACCGGGAAAATTACTGGTCTTGATAGCTTATGTCAGGGTCATCATGGACAATCCTACCGGGGAATTGGTCACACCCGCTGGGCAACTCATGGAGCTCCTTCAGAAAAAAATGCCCATCCTCATCTTGATTGTCAACAGCGAATTGCAGTGGTTCATAACGGGATTATCGAAAACTATCGGCAACTTAGAAAGGAACTGGAAGAATCAGGACACCAGTTTTCATCCGATACTGATAGCGAAGTTATCGCTCATCTCTTAGAGGGAGAAGGACCGCCTTTTGAACGCATTCAAAAAACAGTTAAAAGACTGCAAGGATCCTATGCCCTTTGCATCCTATTCCTTGATGAACCGAACACACTCTATGGGGTAAGAATGTTCAACCCGCTCATTATTGGAATCGGTGAGGGAGAACACTTTTTAGCATCTGATCTACCGGCTTTTTTGGATATCACCAGAAAGGCAATTTTCCTGGAGGACGGCGAGATCGCTCGGTTCACTCCTCCTTCTTGGGAAGTGAAAGATTTTTCTGGAAAATCAAAAACCACCAAGACCATTACCTCCATTCCCTGGGATCCTTTAACTGCCGAAAAAGGTGGATATAAACATTTTATGCTCAAAGAAATTCATGAGCAGCCCCAAGCCTTAGAAGAGACTATCTTA
>JAAYUT010000177.1 GCA_012517485.1 Candidatus Atribacter fermentans | reverse complement strand
TTGGTTCCACAAATCATAATTGCATATCCACCTAAATCGGTTCCAAGACCCAATCCTTCTCTAGCTTCCAGGTTTTTTGGGTCTTCAATTGCTTTTTTGGTATAATCCAGAATTAACTCAAGACCGGTCATAGATATTTTCTTTAGGGATTCCGCCTTTTCCTGACTCACACCATAAAAAGATTCTAAACAATGGGAAAGACCGTCCAAAGCTCCATCAATGGTGAGATCGATTGGTGCAGTTGTGGTGACTGAGTAATCAAAAACTGCTCGATCCGGTATGATGGCATCGTCTATAATCAGTTTTTTCTGGCCAGCAACCGGATCAGTAACCACAGCATACCTGGTTAGGTGTGATCCAGAACTGGCTGCCATCTCTACTGCAACCAAGGGAAGTAGCTTTTTGCCGGTTTGTTTTAACCCTTCAGTGACCAGACCAGCACCTAAATAAGTATCAATTTCGGGACTGTAATCACCGAGGGTAGCTAATACATTGGCTATTTTGGCAGCATCGATTGAGCTTCCACCCCCGATGACCACAATGCAATCGGGTTTAAAATGCAAAATATAGCTTTCTAATCGATAGACATCTTCACGTGGTGTGTTGGGTTTGGCATTGGGAAAAATCTTTCCCCCAGTAAAGGTGACTTGATGCTTTTTCAATGAATTTAATATTCTGTTTATAATTTGTTCATGTAATTTCGTGTTGGCGATGACTAATGCTGATTTTCCATATTTTGCTGCATGTCGGCTAATTGAGTCTAAAACATTGAGGCCAAAGCTATAATTTTCACCTTTAAAACCGTGTATCAATTCATATGCTTGTTTTTTTAATTGGTTCTTTTCCATAACTCACACCTTTTAGTCATTTTTTTTTAGGATTGATTATTAAATTGAATTTATTGAATTTTTTGTATCATTATCAAGATTCAACATTAAAATATTATAGAAATTACCCTCCCTGCCGTAAAAGCGACATCCCTCCCAGGAGGGGAATTGTTGAATTGATTCCCCCATTGATGGGAGGATTCGAGGGTAACGCTTTTCTCGTTTTGTTTTGATCGCTTTTTTTGGTTACTGTATTTTCAGGATCAACCCTCATGCTGCTATACAGCACCAGATGAGGATGAAAATACTGGTTCAAGAATCAATCTCTCCTTATATCCAAAGGAAAAGGAAGAATAAAAAAGAGTATACTAAAGAGATTGCCACGACCTCAAAAAAACCAGGTCTCGCTATGACGACTAAAAGTTCCTTCTCCCTTGATGGGAGAAGGTGAGGATAAGGGTGAAAGCCCGGGATGAGATCCTGGTTGGTTGCTCTAAAAAAATGACCTTAAAAAACGGTTCCGGTATTTTCAGGATAAACCCTCATGCCACGTTGGTGGCACCAGATGACAAAGAAAATACCTATCTAAAATCGTCATTGCGAGGAGACCAACCGTTCTTTGGTTGGACGACGTGGTAATCTCATTTACTTCATGAGTCATTCTGAGGAGCGTCTTATACGACGTGAGAATCCCATCCTTTACAGTATTTATGAAGAAAAAATCTCAAAGATGAGATCCTCACGCCCTCTCCAAGCGAGGGCTCAGGATGACGGCATTTGTTAGCGTTAGTAGATTTTCAGGATAGATACGAATATCATGATATGATGTGAGGTGGATATAAAAATACGATTTATTGAATCTATCCTTATGAGAAATCAATTTTTCCATCAGAAAATCTCACTTTTTTCAATTCCAAAGTCTACGATTTCTCAGTCCCACCTTTTTTAAGTCAAGACTTCCACTTTCTTTAATAAAACCGGGAATTTCGATTAAGTCATTTTATAAAAGACAAAAACTTTCATCGCTTTTATTTTCAGGAAATCACCAGTTAACCGTACAGGTCTTTTCTTCTGGCGTTCCATCATCATATACTCCTGAAAAGACAAACTTCAAAGATCCTGATAAAACTCCAGGAATTGCAGGTAAGTCAATACAACCCTCATTAGATTCC
>JAAYUT010000176.1 GCA_012517485.1 Candidatus Atribacter fermentans | reverse complement strand
TTCGAATGACGAATCCTCAGGATGACGAATTAAAGGCACCCTCCCCGCCGCGAAAGCGGCACCCCTCCAAGGAAGGGAATCGTTGAATTCGTTCCCTCATTGAGGGGAGATGCAGGGGGGTGTGCCTTTCAACTTTTTTTGAATCAATTTTTCGCCTATCCTGGTATTTTCTCGATTGATGAAGGGGGTTTCTTTTTAATTGTAATAGAAGCTGTTAGCAGTAGTTTTTTAATATATATTAAGAAATAGAAATGATTATTTAAGATTTTAATAAGGTTTTTACTAAGGAAAGATTTGAAAAATGATCTCAACCAGAATAAAATTTATTATTGATTTTTTAGCTTTTTTCTTCGCCACAGTTATTGCTCTATGGTTGCGTTTGGATCTTAATATCTTCACGGTCATTAACCGTTACCAGGGAGCTCTTTTTTGGGGAACGGTGGTTCATAGTATTCTTGGTTTATTTTTTATATTCTATTATCAAACCTTCCGACAGATTTGGAGATATACAAGCTTCAGGGAAATTATTCAACTCATTAAGCTTGTTCTCTTGGAGACCGTCTTTTTTATTGCTTTTATTCTTCTTTTTTTCCGTGGGACTTTTCCTCGCTCAGTTTTCCTTTTATCGCCAATAATTATCTTTGGGATTATGATCATTCCGCGTTTTGCTATTGGGTAGTATTCAGAAAGGTCGTTTAGTATATTAAAAAAGGATACCAAAAAAGCCTTGATTGTTGGGGCTGGTGATGCCGGAGAGAAAATCTACAGGGAAATCAACCGTCATGTAGAATTAGGTTATCGAGTGGTCGGTTTTGTTGATGATGATGCCAGAAAGATAAATTCCCATCTCCATGGGATTCGGGTATTGGGAAAAGTTGATAAACTCCCCGAGATAATCAAGAAAAAAAATATTGATACGGTTGTTGTAGCTATACCAAGTGCCGGAAGGAAAATCATTCAAAGGGTTTACGATTTAGTTTCTCCGCTTAAAATTGAAACCTTAGTTATGCCAGGTATATATGAATTAATTGGGAAAAAGATATCATTTGACATCTTACGACCATTTAAAATGGAAGACCTCCTTACCCGTGATCCAGTTTTTTTTGATATGCAGAAAGTTGCTGATTATTTTGCGGAGAAAAGGATATTAATTACTGGAGCCTGCGGTTCAATTGGAAGTGAAATCAGCAGACAATTGGCTATTAGTGGGGCAGAAATCATATTATTGGATAACAATGAAACCGGAATTTTTGATCTTAACAATGAGCTAAGCAATTTAACTCAGGTTCATCCTGTGGTTGGTGATATTCGATATTTAGGAAGACTCAAAAAAATAGTAGAAACTTATCAACCTCATATCATTTTTCATGCTGCAGCTTATAAACACGTTCCTTTAATGGAAGAAAATCATGAAGAGGCTTTTCTAACGAATGTTGTAGGAACCTTAAATTGTGTTGAAGCTCTAAACGGAGAAGTAGAGAAATTAGTTGTTATTTCAACCGATAAAGCAGTCGAACCTGAGAATATGATGGGTTTGAGCAAAAAAATGGCAGAGATTTTAGTTTCCACGGCTGCAAAATTACCGTTGAATTCCAAAATGGTGGTTGTCCGGTTTGGAAATGTTTTAGGAAGCAGGGGGAATGTCTTAGAAGTATGGAAAAATCAACTACAAAAAAACCAACCCTTGACAATTACCGATCCGGCAATGAAGCGATATTTTATGACCACTCAAGAAGCTGTTACTTTAGTCTTAGAAGCGAGTCTTTTAGGTGACAATGGCGGAACCTATGTGTTGGAGATGGGTGAATTGATTCCTATATTAGATATGGCAAAAGAATTTTGTAAAATACAGGGATATGAGTTAGGAAAAGATGTTCAATACGAAATAACCGGTATTCGTTCTGGTGAAAAGATTATTGAGAAATTGTG
>JAAYUT010000175.1 GCA_012517485.1 Candidatus Atribacter fermentans | reverse complement strand
TCTTAATCAAAAGAAAATTGAAATCGATCTTCATTTTAAGGAGTAAAATATGAAAATTGGGATAGATAGTTATTGTTATCATCGTTATTTTGGAGAGGTTTATGATTTCCAAAAAGATCCAGGTCAATCATTAACTTTCGAAGATGTTATTTCTCGCTCGATAGACTTAGGTGTTGATGGAGTTTCTTTAGAAACCTGTTTTTTCCCTCAAAATGACCCTGAATTCTTACCACGAATAAAAGATCTTATAGATAAAGGAGGATTGGAACCGGTTGTTGCTTGGGGACACCCTGATGGTTTTGAAGGGGGGAAAAAACCAGAAGCTGCCATTGACCTCTTAAACCACTTAAAAACCTGCCACATATTAAACGCTGAGGTTATGAGAATTGTGGTTTCCAGCTTAACGTTCCGTCATGAACCTCATGAACCTCAAATTGAAAACGTGTCAAGGATTTTAAAAAATATTATGCCACAAGTTGAAGACGCTGGGGTTAAATTGGCAATCGAAAACCATTTTGATTTCACATCTGATGAAATTATAGAAATTCTCAATCGAGTCAATTCTGATTCCTTAGGAGTAACTTTTGACACTGGAAATGCCCTTCGAATCGGAGAAAACCCGGTGATAGCTGCTCGTAAACTTATAGACAAAATCTTTGCGACCCACATGAAAGATGTTGCGCCCTTATACGGTGGGAATCCTGAAGATTGGTACTTTTTTGCCAGTGTTCCAATCGGAAAAGGAGTTATTGACTTTCCCGCTTTAATACGAGTCTTTGAAGAAAACCATTATCCAGGCATGATGACTTTAGAAATTGATTATTTAGATCCCCGTTATGGAGACGAAGATCAAGCGGTCACCGAAAGCATTCGTTATTTAAAAAATTTACGATTATAACAGGTGAATAAAATGAATTTAAATGGTTTTTATCCAATTGATTATTCAAAAAAAGATCTTCCTGAAATTGGAATTGGGGTGTTGGGATATGGTTTTATGGGACAAACTCATTCCAATGCTTTTATAAAAATCCCTTTTACCTGTGCTCATCCAGCTGCCAAACCAATTCTTATCGCTCTTGCTGGTCGAACCTCACAAAAAGTTGAATACACCGCTCGGCGCTTTGGATACCAAGGATACTATCTTGATTGGAAGTTATTAGCTCAAGATCCAAGAATCGATATATTTGACAATTGTACTCCTGATGATCAACATTTTCTTCCTTCTATGGTTGCTATGGAAAATGGTAAGCATGTTATTTGCGAAAAACCACTTACTCTAAAACTCGATGAAGCAAAACAAATGGTTAGAAAAGCCAGGGAGACTGGAGTCAAAACAATGTGTTGTTACAATTATCGTTTTCTTCCTGCCGTTCGTTTAGCCCGGCAATTAATTGAACAAGGAGTTTTGGGTAAGATTTATCATTTTAGAGCAAAATACCTTCAACAAGCAGGCCATGACCCTAATACTCCTCTTGAAAAGGTATGGTATGCTCATGGGACTTGTTCTGGAACTCTTTTAGGAATTGGCTGTCACATATTGGATATGGCACGCTTTTTAGTTGGGGAAGTTACCGCTTTAAGTGGACTGAAAAAAACCTTCATCCCATCCCGAAAAAACTTGAATGGCGAAATCTTCCCTGTTTCTACTGATGAAGGAACGATCGCCCTTTTAGAATTTAATAATGGGGCTATCGGAACTCTGGAATCATCTGGTGTCTGTACAGGAAGAAAAAACCAGCAAGGATGGGAAATTAATGGTTCAAAAGGAAGTCTGGTTTTTGATCTTGAAGACCTTAATCATCTCCAAATTTATACTACCGAAGGTCCAATTTCTACAATACAAGGTTTTAGTAATGTTTCAGTAACTGATCCCATTCACCCTCTTCAAGCAGTCTACCTGCCTTCTGGACATAATCAAGGTTGGGAATACGGCCATGTCAATGCTTTGCATCACTTCATAGATTGTGTTTTAAACCATAAACCAGTTGAACCTTACGGTGCAACTTTTGAAGATGGATATCAGGTTCAAATTTTAATCGAAGCGATTAATCTTTCGGCAAAAACCGGTAAAAGGGTTGAAATAAAGGATTTTTATGATTGACCATAATTTAAACCAACTGGTTTCTTTCCTAATAAGGCAGGAGGAATGAATTGGAAAAGAAGATAAACTTCTGTATCGAAGTCAATAACCTCAACAAAAGCTTTTCTGGGATTCGAGTTCTCTCGAATCTCTGCTTTTCCCTAAAGGCAGGTGAAATTCGAGCATTAGTCGGGGAAAATGGAGCTGGTAAATCTACTTTCATCAAAATTCTCTCTGGAGCTTACGAACGTGATAGTGGTGAGATTTTTATTGACGGTAAGCCAATTCGACAGCTCAATCCAAAAATTTCTCATGATTTAGGGATTGTCACTATTTATCAAGAAAGAAATCTCATTCCTTACTTAAGCATTGGTGAAAATTTACTCATAGGCGACGAACCTCGGAGCAGATGGGGGAAAATGCAATGGAAAAAATTGTTTGAAAAAGCCCAAGAAATTCTTCATAACCTCAATCTTAATTTGGATCCTCGTCAAAAGGTTTCTTCCTTAGGAACAGCTGAACAACAGACGGTTGAAATTGCCAAGGCTTTATACAAAAAGGCACAGGTCGTTATTATGGATGAACCTACCGCCAGTATCACTCAAAGCGAAATTGACCACCTCTTTTTTCTCATTCGTCAATTGAAACAAAAAGGAGTTGCTGTAATATACATTTCTCATCGATTAGATGAAATTTTTAAAATTGCCGACTCAGTAACGGTCATTCGCGATGGTCAAAAAGTAGGTGATTTTGATATTCAAGAACTCAACAAGGAAAAGTTAATTCAATATATGATCGGAGAAAAAGTTAAACCGGTTCATATAGAAAGAAAAGACCCCGGAGCCATACTTCTTCAAGTAAAAAATTTAACCAAATATGGTAAGTTTTCTCAAATTTCCTTTGCACTCCGACAATATGAAATAGTTGGTTTGGCAGGTGCGGTGGGATCAGGACGCTCTGATATTGCTCGTGCTATTGCTGGTATCGACTCAGTTGATGAGGGAGAAATCTTGCATAGAGAAAAGAAACTTTTTCCGACTCATTTAGATCAGTTCATTGAAAAAGGAATATGCCTCATTCCTGAAGACCGAGATAAAGAAGGGCTGATCTTTCCCATGAGCATTGCTGGAAACATTACTTTAGCCAGTTTAGATAAAATGAGTCATGGGTTTCTCCTTCAACTCAAGAAGGAAAAGAAAATTGCCCATGAATACATTGATTCTCTGGATATTCAGCAACGAAGTCTAAACCAAAAAGTTCAATATTTAAGCGGTGGAAACCGACAAAAGGTAATGCTTGCCAAATGGCTTTGTTCTGGAGTAGAAGTCTTTATTATGGATGAACCAACTCAAGGAGTAGATGTGGGAGCAAGAGAAGAAATTCATCAAATAATGAAAGAATTAGTTGATAAAGGAAAATCGATTTTAATGATTTCTTCCGATTTAGATGAACTGATGAATATGAGTCACCGGATACTAGTCCTCAACAAGGGTCAATTGGTTGCTCATCTGATTACATCACAGACGACTCAGGAGGAGGTTTTATCCTATGCCATTGGAAAATCAATCGAAATCACTCCGTAAAGAACGAAACATCGCTCAAGTCATCAACCCCCAACAATGGGGGGTATTTTTAGTTCTGATTGGTTTAGTTATCATTATTGGCATATCATCACCGGTCTTTTTATCCCCACGAAACATTCGCAATGTTTTACAACAGGTTTCCACTCTGGGAGTCGTTTCAATGGGGATGACGGTTTTAATGATTTCAGGCGGTATTGATCTCTCGGTTGGATCATCGATGTCGGTGGTGGCAGTTATAGTGGGAAAAATGTTAAAAGATTGGGGATTTTCAACCGAATCTGCAATTTTATTTGGCCTAGTTTTGGGACTTGGTATTGGGACTATGAATGGTTTATTGGTTTCTCGTACCCGTGTCCATCCTTTTATTCTAACTTTAGGAACCATGACAGCACTTCAAGGAGTTGCCATTGTTATTACTGAGGGTTATCCCATCACTGATTTGGGAGCTCGATTCGAAGTTTTAGGGGGAGGAACCTTCCATGGCATTCCAATCATCATCCTCATCTTTTTCCTGATTCTCTTTTTCTGCTATTTTCTTCTCCAACATACTCAGTTAGGAAGGAGAGCTTATGCCATAGGGGGAAACGAGAGAACCGCTTTTTTAGCAGGAATTAAGGTAAAAAGGTATAAAGTCATTTTTTATGCTTTTTGTGGTCTTTTAACGGGTTTAGCTGCGCTGTTATTAGCTTCCCGTATTAGTTCGGCTATACCTACCATGGGAAGTGGCTTTGAGCTCCAATCCATTGGAGCAGTTGTCATTGGTGGAACTCCACTTTCTGGTGGTCAGGGGAGCGTCTGGGGAACGCTTATTGGTGTCTTGCTTTTAGGAATTATCGCCAATGGTTTAAATCTCCTCCATGTCGAAGCCAGTTGGCAATATATTGTCACCGGGGTTATTATCGTTGTGGCAGTGATAATCCATGAACATCGTTCTAAATAACTGTTAGATATCTCCTTATCTGAATATGGAAGAATAAAGACGTACTCCTTATTACAAAAAGAATAATTTTGTAGGGGAAAACCGGAAATCCTTTGATTCAAAACGGTGAAGAAAATCCCCCTAAATTATTTTTATTTCAATGAATTAAAATCTTCCGAATTCTTCCGCTGCATCAGTTATAGCATTCAAATTTTCAACCGGAGTACCCGGGGCGACATTATGTCCGTCCATAATGATATATCCTGGACAATCCTTAAAAACTTCAAGGGTTTTACGAACATCTTCTCGAACGTCTTCTGGTTTCCCACCATGGAGTTTCACGGTATCTATTCCACCAATAAGAAGAACTTTCCCTCCCATTATCTCCTTGAGGAGATTCTTATTGGTTAAGTAACTGAATCC
>JAAYUT010000174.1 GCA_012517485.1 Candidatus Atribacter fermentans | reverse complement strand
GGTATAACGACGAGTTATTTGCATGAGTTCTTTTTTTGTTAACTTTAAAGGATCACACCGAACAGCTCCCTTGGCTCCACCATAAGGAATATTCACAACAGCACACTTCCAAGTCATCCAGGCAGCCAAAGCCCTTACTTCATCAATTGTTACATCAGGTGCATATCGTAGTCCACCTTTACAAGGACCTCTGCTGCTGGAATGTTGAACTCGATAACCAGTAAACATTTCGACATGTCCGTTATCCATTTCAACCGGGAAAGAAACCGTAAGTTCTCTTTCAGGATAGCGAAGTGAGATGTAATCATCAAGATTCAACTCAAGTTGGTCGGCAGCAGAATCGAGTATTTGCAACATATTTTCGTAGGGATTATAGCTTTGACTTGTAGTCATTCATTGCCTCCAAATCCTAAGTTATATTTTTTATTGAAATTTTATATATATTAACAAAAAGTTGTTCTCCATTTCATCATTTTAAATTAGTTTTTTAAATTCTGTTTTGGATTAATAAATAATGAGTATCAACTTTTTTCAAATTTCTAAAAATACTTTACCATTCTCTCTTTTTCAGTTTATTCAAGAGGATCAATGTATTTCATTTATCTATCCTGAAAATACCATTAAATGAATCCACCGGTTGAGGGTGTTAGGTGTTTACCTTTTTCCGTCATCCTGAGGCTTCCTTTTTTGAAGCCATAAGGATCTTATCTTTTTATGTTTTTTATTCTTCAAAAATATTTTAAAAAGATGAGATTCTCACGTCGCTGCGCTCCTCAGAATGACAGACAGTGTGGATGAGATTGCCACGAGGCTATATTCCTCGTAATGACGGTTTTTAATAAGTATTTTCATCCTTATCTGGTGTAGCAAAAAAAGCATGAAGGACTATTCAGTAAATACCGGAACGTTTTTTTAATGTATTTCATTTTGAGAGATCAACCAAGATTTCACTTGAAGCTTTCACCCTCATCCTGACTTTCTCCCATTAAGGGAGAAGGAATCAAAATCTTACGTCCCCTCCTCTCCCCATCAGCGTCTTTCGCCAATATTCCCATGCCCCTTTGTGGGAGAGGTATAGGTGAGGAGGTAACTCATTTTCATCCCCAACTGGTACTGCAAAAGCAGCATGAATGATGAATGTCTATCATGAAAATACCGGAATAAGTGAAAAGTGATGAAACAAAAAGATAAAGGCACACCCCCCTTGAATCCCCCCTCAAGGGTGGAATGAATTCAAAAATTTTCCTCCTTGGAGGGATTGCGCTTTGAGGCAGGGAGAGTGCCATTCTTTTTTAAATGATTATCCTATCACCAATCTTTGACCTCGGTTTAATTGAAAAATGGTATTCATTTCCTCGGGAGAGAGTTGAAAATCAAAAATTTCGAAATTTATCCTTTGATGTTCAGCGCTTTTTGCTTTAGGAATAGCGACAACGTTTTTTTGTTGGATCAACCAACGGAGCATAACTTGTGGAACGGTTTTATTATATTTATTGGCAATTTTTTCTAAAGCAGGATTACTAAGTTCACGACCACGAGCCAGAGGACAGTAAGCAGTTAATGAAATATTATTTTTTTGGCAGTAGCTCAATATCGAATTTTGGTCAAGAAAAGGATGATATTCGACCTGGACATTCATTATAGGTAGAGAAGATATTTGTTGAGCTTTTAGAAGAAGATTTTTATCAAAATTGCTCACTCCAATAAATTTCAACATCCCTTTATTTTTTAGATAACTCATTGCTTTAAAAGTATCAGATAAGGGAATATTTGGGTTCGGCCAATGGATGAGAAATAAGTCAACGTAATCGGTTTTTAATTTTTTTAAACTACTTTCTAAAGAACGGATTACATCTTGGTATTGGAGATGGTTTGACCAAACTTTAGTCGTTAGAAATATTTCACTACGTGGTACCAACGATTGAGTTATAGCGTCTCCAATTTCACTTTCATTTTCATACATTTCAGCGGTGTCGATATGTCTGTAACCAATTTCAAGGGCAGAAATAGTTGCTTCAAAACATTCCTTTCCTCTTAAATTCCAAGTTCCAAGACCAATCACTGGCATTTTCATTTCTAATATTTCAATATATTTCATACTCTTACCTCCTCATTACTTAATTTTTTATTCTGGCATGATATTGCCTAAAATCGTGACGGTCTATCAATTTTTTACCCTGGTTTTAAAGAATCTTGGATTCATAACCGGCATTTTTAATTGCTGAAATTAGTATTTGAGGGGAAACTCCATCTTGGACTTTTATATCGGCTTCACCTTTTTTTAAATCAACCTGAACAGCTAAAACACCAGGAACTTCCTGAAGCGCTTTTTGAATTCTCATGACACAATGTTGACAAGTCATCCCTTCGATTTTTATTTTCATTCGAAACACCTCATGTATATAACATATTTGGTTTTCAATGATATGAAAAAAAAATTTAAAAATTACTTTTTAAACGAAAACGATCCATTATTTGCTGAAAAATTGGTTGATATGCTTGATACTTATCAGATTCTGCAGTGAAGGTTAAAATGTAACCGGTATTTCCTTGAACTAAAAAAATTTGTGAAAAAGTTAGATTTTTTCCGCTTTGAGAACGACTATAAATTAGTATTTTACTGGGAACACCTGAAACCAAAGCATCATAATTCCCTAAAATTTGGATATCGGGGAAAGCTTTTAACTGATTGATATTCCATTGGTAGTAATTGTCTAATTGAATTGGGGATTGATAGGTCTCGACAATAACATTTAAATTTTCCCGAAAAGTATCGTTCTGATTGTCATATGGTGCAAGGAAGCCATTTATAATTTGATTTTGATAATTCTGGGCAATCTGTTCCCAATTGGAAGGATAACTTACTGAAAATTTTTTCGCAGAATCCTCAAAAATTTTAAAATCTTCGAATGATAGCTGAGCCAAAGAAACAGCGTTGGGTCTTTTATTGTTGATGATATCTATCACTCTTTGACTTGGAATCGCAAAATTCAGATTTTCTCCGTGAAAATAGACATAAAAAGCAACAGCGATTACTTCACCCTGCATATTCATTACTGGACTCCCACTGGAACCAGGAGAAACAGGAGCGGTTATCTGTATGACATCTCCATTCGAGTATTCGGGAATCTTCCTTATTGCAGCAATAATTCCATCAGATACACTAAACTCAAGGGCTAAAGGATTTCCCATAACTAATACTCTTTCGCCAATTTCGGGCATTGAACGAGAAATTGGAAGGCCTTGAACTGAATCATTTCGAATATCAACAGAGAGTAACGCCAAGTCACTTTCCTTGCTCCCTCCCAGAATTTCTTTTACTAAATAGGAATGACCTTCAAAGGTTTTTATCACGGCACTATGAGCATTTTCAATAACATGCCAATTCGTGATGAAATCTCCTTGGTTATTTATAAAGAAGCCACTTCCTTGCATGAGGCTATGGCCTTGATTATTGAATGTGTAAATAGCCACAATAGAAGGTTTCACTTTTTTTACCAGAGAAACCAGATCGGCTTGGGAAAAAGATATACTTGAAAAAGTGAACAATAAAATTATTAATAAT
>JAAYUT010000173.1 GCA_012517485.1 Candidatus Atribacter fermentans | reverse complement strand
GTTTTAGTGGTATTGAAAGGAGGATATAGAACTGTTCTATGATACAAACTGAAAATCTATGTAAGACCTATAATGATTTAATGGTAGTAAAGGATTTAAATCTTAAAGTAGAAAAAAACGATATTTATGGTTTTTTAGGTCCAAATGGAGCTGGAAAAACAACAACTATCATGATGCTTCTCGGGCTTGTTCCTAAGTCAAGCGGAAAAATTTATCTCCTTGGTCATGAATTGAAACCCAATGATGTCGAACTAAAAAGAAGAATTGGTGTTGTTTCAGAAAACCAATATTTTTATCGTGACATGACCGCCTTAGAATATCTCAATTTTTTTGGTGAAATTTATGAAGTTGAAAATCGACAAAAACGGATCGATAAATTAATGAATGCTGTTGGTTTAGAAAAAGAAAAAAATAAAAAACTCGGTGCTTATTCTAAGGGTATGCAGCAAAAATTAGCATTTGTGAAAGCCCTCCTTCATGATCCAGAATTACTCATTCTTGATGAACCAGTTGCAAATCTCGACCCAACCGGTATTAAGCAAATACGTGATCTGATTGAAGAAGAACATGAAACTGGCCGGACTGTATTTGTCTCTTCTCACCTTCTTTCTGAAGTTGAAAAATTGTGCAAAAAAGTAGGAATTATCAATAATGGAAAATTACTCGCTGAAGATGATATGGATAATATAAAAAGAAAATTATCTGATACCGTGACTATTCGTATCGAATTGAATCAGGAAGCTCAAAACTTAGAACCGGTTTTAAGGAATCTTCCCTTTGTCCAAAATTTTCATTGTAAAGAAAATAAAATTGAAATCCAGCTTAAAACCGATCGTGATTATCGTAAAGACCTCTCAGAAGCAATTTTTAATTTTGGAAGCATCATCCTCGCTATGCAAGCCAAAGAAATGAGCTTAGAAGAAGCTTTTATTACTATCACCCAACAAAACATTTCATTATTAACCAATCGAGGGAATGGACAATGAAAAAGAAAAAAACAACCATCCTAATTTCTACTTTTATACTTATTGTTTTGGGGGTTTTATTTGCTTTCGTTTATTTCACCACCAGGGCCAATTGGGGAACTCTTCAAGGGAGAGTGGTCGATGAAATATCTCAGGATGTTGTAAAGAAACTACATGTTACTATTGATGGAAAATCGGATATTTTGTACATGAGTAAAGATTTTAAATTAACCCGAATCCCTCCAGGAAAGCATACTTTCAAAGCCACTGCTCCCTATTATGAAGAAATCCAGCAGGAGATGGATATTAAAAAAGGAATAAATGTATTTGATTTCACAATGAAAGGGACGGAAATCCCTGGATTAGCTGGAATTATATGCTTCTCTGAGCCAACTGAGCAGGGTATTGAAGTTGAAATCCGCTTTAAAAATCACGAAGGTCAGGGCATATCCGATTATCCAGCTCTCCCCCTCACTCTTGAAGGTAAATTATATGTTCGAAATGGAGATGAAGATAATTATAGCCGGGGGAGAAAGCTTTTTGATGGCCCCATGAAGCTTTTCTGGGATCCGACTTCTTATTTAGCTCGAAATAAAGCGATCATCCCCTGGAATATACTTGAAATTAACGCTGAAAACGAAAAATACGGCCTTATGGAGTTAACATTAACCACTCCCCAAGGTGCTTTTGAAGATGTCATTGAAAACGTTGAACTTACCAAGAAGGAGGGTCAGTAACTGTGGCAAGCCAAGGAAGAATTACCAAGATTCTCCTAAAAAGAGACCTTTTATATAGTCTCTATAGTTGGGGTTATTACGGAGTGTTGTTCATTTCTTTTTTCGCATCATCTTTTATTTTGAAGAATTTTCTCGATGGAATTAGACAAGACGATATTTTGGTGAGCGCATTCCCTCTCAATTATCCGTTGTACATCACCATTATTATCATTTCGCTCTATCTGGTACTCATTTCAGCGATTTCAATTTCAAGGGAACGCGAGCAAGGAACCTTAGAGGTTCTCTTCTATGGACCAGTTACTTCGAGGAACTTTCTTATGGCCAAATTTTGGAAAGACTTTTTTTTAGGTGTCATTTCTTTAGGTTTTACTGCCGTTTATTTCTTCATAGTGAGTTTTTTTACCAACTTAGGCTTCCCACCCGGTTTGGTTCGTGCCCTGATTATGGGGATTTTTCTCATATCATGTGTGATTAGTTTTGGGCTTTTCATATCTTCTTTGACGAGCCGGGTAAGAAGTTCGATCATCACTCTCATCGCTGTTTTTGGTGCATTTCTTGCCATCCAATTCTCTTATAGCACTCTCCTTGGATTAGAAAAAGAATCCCTCCCAACTTCTCTTTTCTACATTCGAGAAACACTTCAATTAGTCTTTCAGGGTATCAATTGGGTTTCACCCTTTGCCTATTTATCACGAGGTTTAGATTCCGTAATCTTGGATAATTGGTCACTCTTCTTTACCAATGTTATATATTGCATTGTGTATGTAGCGATTTTTCTCTCTCTTTCAATCTTCATCATGAACCGAAGAGGTGTCAAGGCATGAACAAAAATTCTTTCATACTATTTATTCTCATGGTTATAAGTCTATGTGGTATCTCGACAATCGCTCTGGCTGACGCTCCAGTTTTACGGGAACAGATGGTATATTCTTTGACCTCCTTTAACGGTTCAGGATACAGTAAAAGTTTCTGTCCAGCTACTGAAGAAACAATTTATCTCATAGCTAATGAACCAAGTATTATCAGTCCACGAAAAACTATTGTTTATTTTTGGCCGATTACCCAAAAATACATGGCGGGTTTTAGTACCCTGAATGAAGAGATCTCAGGTAGGTTAGAATTGATTCAAAATGGAAAAATTATTGAAACTCTCGATAAGGTTTCTTATTCACTTTATTACCCTAAAGGGTATTATTCAGAAAAAGCTGTGGTATATACCGAGGCTTCTGCTCAAGAATCCTTTGAAAAATATAAAGCAGCCGTTGATCAATTTAATGCTCAATTGCGACAATACTATGAAAACATGGCTCAATATCGTGAGGCTTTTAATCGCTTTTTAGAAGAAGTAAGGCGTCGTCGTGAGGCTGGAGATACTGGACCAATTAATATCCCAATCCCTCAAGAGCCAAAACCACCTGAATTTGTTCAATTCTATTCAACCGAACCAGCTCAAGGTTTTGTCCTACAGCTTCCGGTAGGATCTTATGAAATTCAACTTCGCGCTGATGATGGTACTCTGGTGGAAGGAAGTGAAAAAAAAGTTATCGTTTTTGCCTCTCGTCGCCAAGGAGGTACTGGTTATGAAATAATTCCTGGAAATCGCTGGACGAAAAAAGAAAATTGCGATGAACCCTCATGGATTATCCATGCTATAGGAAAAAATGAACTTTACTTTAACCCTTTCCTTCAGGATGAATACAATGAGTTATTTCACAATAAGTTGGTTGATCCTCAAAATGTTGGACGAATAGAGCGCTGGAAATGGGTGCATGTTGATCCAATCGATAATGTCAAAACTATTTTGGGATATAAGCAACAAATTCTTCAGTCAGTTGATAAGCAACCTTATTTTGTAAAGCAAATCCCAGGTCCGGAATTGGGATATGAAATTCTCAATTATAGTGAAGAGCTTAAACAGCAAGGCTACCAGCCAACTTTCGAAAGCTATAAAGTTATTTTAGATCCAAATCTTCCTAAACGTGACTATTCAATCTCATTAGTTCAATCCAATAACAGCCAACCTATCTCTCAAAGTGAGCGAATCATAAGGTTATTGAAAAAAGAAAACGCCAGTTATTTATATGCAATCCCATTTTTCCCTTTAATTGTGGCTCTCATCGTTATCCTATCCCGTCGAAGCCATATTGAGAAATAATTTTTTAAAACAATAAAAAAGCTGGAGAGTTCTAATTCTCCAGCTTTTTTCCAAGCCTGGGATACACAAAATTTTTATTTTCAATCAAGGTTTTTAACAAATGGCTTTTAACTCACATCATCATACTATTCCCTAATTTTCCTTTTCATAGATTAAACCTTCATATTTTTTTAAAACTTGATTTCTCCATTCCATAAAATCATTCTCAATTTCCTGAAGAACGGTAGGGTTTTTTATTCGACTGGATGAATATTCAAGCATTTTATTTTTTATTTCCCGAGCTTCTCGATCTGGGGTAGGAAGCTTTTCCAGAAGATGCACTGGTGGTGGATTCCCATTTTGAGCAACCCAAATGTAGTTTTGCATTTGATTATGAAATGTAATCACTGAATCAATTGAGGATTTTTGTAGAGCATTAGGGATAAAAAAAGTAACCACGCTTACCGCAATAAAAACGACCATAGCCCACTGGATAATTTCTTCGGCTTTTTTCTTCCATGAAAACCAACTTTCTCCAGGAGAAACGAGATAACCTAAAAGCATTCCACTCAGCAAGCCACCAATATGAGCTCCATTATCAACCACCGGGGTCACAAAACCGATAAGCAAATTTATAAGGATAAAAGGAAGTAAGCTTCTGGTGAGTCTATTTAAAGATGTGTTTCGATACTTCAAACCACTTGCAAATAATGCACCAGCTAAACCGAAGATTGCGCCGCTGGCTCCTACACTCACATTGGAATAGTTCATCAAAAGTGAAAGGAGGCTCCCTCCAATTCCAGTGATAATATAAATTATAAAAAATTTTTTCGCTCCGTATACACCTTCAGCTAATCGACCCAAATTATAGAGTGCATACATGTTAAAAAAAAGGTGCCAGATGCTCCCGTGAAGAAACATACAGAGAAGAAGTCTTTGCCACTCTCCGGAAATAATGAGGGGACCATATTTCGCACCTAAACGAAGGAGTATTGGAACGGAAAAACCGCCACTAATTAATGTCGTAATAAAAAAAACGAAATTCAGCAAAATTAAGAAAAATACCATAAAAATAAATCCTCAATTTTAAATTAAAATGCGGGGTAATAGGCATTACCCCGCATTTTTTCTCTTATGATCAAGCTTAAGTCGTTAACATCTTTTCCAGTTCAGGTCGAACTTTTTCATCGCTAGTAACATATTCGTTTATTTCCATACTTAATTTAATAAGAATATACGCCCAATATATTCCCAAGGTTATAACGCTTAATATAATAACCAAAGCCACGCTTCGTTGTGGTATTCGGAAGATATAACTTTCTGAATTATATCCTTTGGCTCCCTTGAGATAGGAATAAATTTTATCTTTCATATCTGAAACTTTGCTAGTTGCTTTAAAGATATTCGATAAGTATATTGCCAGAAAAACAAAACCGATCAAGTAGAGGAGGAATGAATACCAACCGACAAATTGAGCGATGATATACAATACCAAGTAAACATAAAATGGCCATGCTTGAACCAAAAAATCTTCCAATCGATTTACAAAAAAACCAATTTCTCCCCGCAGCGGATCTTGCACTTGTTCTTTGGCATGGGTAAATACATGTTTAGTATTTTTAATATTGTTATTAATAACATTCCCCCATTGGTAAAGCACCACTGCTTGGAGGACTGCACTGATTAACGCAAAAACCACTGCAATCACCACTGTTCCACCTGCAGCAACTGCCCCAGTTGCTAAATCTCCAGTAGTGACCTCAGAAACAGCCGCAAAACCACCAATTATAGACACAATTGGTGTTAAAATAATAAATATAACCGCTAAAACAGCAGAAGTTACACTTACTCGGTTTTCTTGTAAGAAACCTGAAACTGCCATGACACAACCCTCCTTAACCAGTATTGAATTTATTGTTAAAATACCATAAGAATGAAAAAAATAAAAACCCCTTAAGAACTTTTTTTTGAAAAAGAAAGGGTTTTTTCTTCTTTTTCAGAAAGTTTTTCATCAACTAAATCAGGAATCCATTTTCCACAACGACTTCCCCATAATGCTTTTACTTTCCCCTCTTCTTTTAGAACTACAATCTCACAACTATTGGGACAATCATTGCAAGTAAAGCTTCGATTCTCATAGGATCGATTTATTACTTCAAAACCCTGGAAAGATGTCTTTTCTTGTCTTGCACCTAATACTAAAAGAGCTGCTCCCCATGCACCCATGATCCCATGTTCTTGGGGAACAATAATTTTATATTTTCCTTGGTAAAAATCATGGAAAGCCTGAACAATTCCTTGATTAGCGGCTACTCCACCTTGGAAAACAATGGGGTCTAATATGGTTTTTCCAGTTGCCAGATTGTTGATAAAATTTCGAACTAATGCCTCACAAAGACCTCGAATGATTTCTGGTTTACCGAATCCGAGTTGTTGCTTATGGATCATATCCGATTCGGCAAATACTGTGCAACGTCCGGCAATTCGTACCGATTGTTGAGCTTGCAAGGCTAACTTCCCAAATTCCTCGATGGGTATACCCAAGCGAATTGCCTGATGTTCTAAAAATGAACCCGTTCCTGCGGCACAAATCGTATTCATAGCAAAATCTTCAACCACTCGGTCACGAATAATGATCAACTTTGAATCTTGCCCACCTATTTCAAAAACCGTTCTTACTTCCGGTAAAAGAGTAATGGCAGCTACTGCATGAGCAGTAATTTCATTTTTTACTATATCAGCTCCAACCACGACTCCTGCTAAATGGCGTGCACTTCCTGTAGTTCCAACCCCCCTTATTTCACCACCAGATGGGTAGTGGGATTGGATATACTTAAGACCGGTTTTTAAAGCTGAAATTGGGTCACCGCTGGTTTTTAAATAACAACTCGAGTAAATCTTTTTATCTGATGTAATTAAGGCAAACTTTGTTGTCACTGAACCAACATCAACCCCGAGAAAAAGATCCATTTATATCTAACCTCCAACTATTCCTCTTTTTAACCATTCATAAAAAACAATTCTTCCAATTTAGAACCGAGATGCTTCTCGAACATCTTGTTGGTGACGCATTTCTAAAACATCAACAAACGCTTCAACACGGGTTATCATTCCTGCCTCTCCAGCATGTTCATCAATCGCTAAATGAAGGATAGGAATATGGTACTCTCTTCCAACTCCTGCAACAACACTTTTCGCAACCGCCTCAGGCATGCAGGTAAAAGGGTATAAATGAATAACTCCGTCAAAACCTTGCTTGGCATAACGGATAGTACTTCCAACCGTGTCAATTCCTTCGCCTCCAACAAATCTTTTAAGATAAGGTTTTGCTAATTTCCAAGCTTCTTCTTTCTCTCTTGAGCGAGTAAAAGGGAAAAAATTGAGAATATATTCCGCGGTTGAAACAGAATTATCCACGAAGATTCCCATATTTCCTAAAAGCTTTTCAATATTAAAATTTACTCTAAATTCTTGAGCGATATAAACTTCACCGACAATCCCTACTTTAATAGGTTCTTTTCTTCCTACGGTACTAAGTTGGGATATTTCCTGCAAGGTATTGCGCCGTATTTCTTCCAATTGAGCAATGGACTTAATTTTTTTAACTTCTTTTAAGCTTTTTTCAATCAATATATCAAGTTGTGAAGGATTTTTTAATTTCCATCGAACCTGTCGGCTGGTTTTTTCCAAATCTTCTACATATCGAAGAACATTCCAAGCTAATCGAACGGCATGATGTAAACGTGAAACAGACCATTTGCCTCCAATCATTGTTTTCAAGGAGGAAAAAAAGTTCTTCCAACCATATCGAGGAGAATCAATAAGAACAAAATTCACATCATAACCCAGATCTTCAATAATAATTCTTTGAATTTGACCGTAATATCCAAAACGACAGGGTCCAACTCCACCAGCCATGAAAATGGTATCAGCTCCCCTTTCGATGCCTTCAATAAAATTACCCAGGGTAACTTTCATTGGAAAACAGGCATTTTGAGGAGCAAGTTTAACTCCTATTTCAATAGTCTTTTTGGTAATTGGAGGAGGAGGAATAACTTCAATGCCCAGCGCTGGATAAAGAACCTCCAAAACGACATTTAGATGGGCAAGATGAGGAAAGGTTGCTTTCAAATGTTTTTGTCCTCCATTTCATCATATCGACAAAAGCTTCTAAACGAGTTATCAAACCGGCCTCGCCAGTATGTTCATCAATCTCAAGGCGTAAATAGGGAATCGAATCCACTTCTCTTTTTAGCCACCGCTCGATGAGTTCACCAACTAATGAATCGGGACCACATTCAAAAGATACCAAATGGACGAACCCTTTTATAACAGGATCTTTTTGGTCTATTGAATAGAGTGCACTGCCTAAAACTTCATTGGAAATCGTCCAAAAACTGGGTTTAGGAATTTTCTTTAAAGCTTTTCGTATCTCCTTTTCATCTATCATATCACTGGTAACAATTGAATAACCCATATTATTCATTTTTTGAAGGATGTTCATATTAATATAACTATCATTGATGAGATAACTATGGCCTAATAAAAGAATTTTTTCCTGATGAGATGTTAAGATTGGGCGGTTATCAATAAAATTCTCAGGAAAAAATCCACTCGCAATTTTTTTTCGATATTGAAAATGAGCGTCTTCAGCAATTTGAAGGGCACGGTTTATTTTTTTATAATTCGAAGTAAATCGTTTCCCAATTTCAACAAAACCTTGCCGCCATCCAATAAAACCCCGATCCCTCATGTTGATTTCATCATCAATTATTTTTTGCTGAGGAATATTAAAAAGATTTCTCACAACATCGGGTAACCCCAAAATTTTTGGGCAATTGTATTCATTTTTACAGAAACTCACCATACGAGGTATAAATAGAGAGTCGACTTTATCCTTTAAATAATGACAGTGGCCTAAAAACACTTTAACCGGGAAGCAAATTTCATCCACTCCATAAGTAAGTCCTCGTTGGATGATAAGCTTATTGGTTGGTGGAGAAACCAACAGATCCGCACCTAATTCTTTTAAATAAGTCGTCCAAAAAGCATAAAAACGATAAAATAACAATCCTCGAGGAATACCAACTTTCAAAAGTCATCCATCTCCTTGACTAAACAATCTTAATTTTGAAATAAATAAATTTTTACAAT
>JAAYUT010000172.1 GCA_012517485.1 Candidatus Atribacter fermentans | reverse complement strand
TAATAAGAACCAATACTCACTAAAATCGATACTATCAAATAGGGAAACAAAATCCTTTTCAGGCTGACACCACAAGCTTCAATAGCTACCATCTCGCTTTCTCTTCCCAGTCTTCCTAAGTGGAGTTCAGAGGCTAAAAGATAAGAGATCGGGAAAGTTAACACCATTTGGGCAGGGATATATAATAACAATATTTCTAAGGTGATTAGGAGAGGAACTTTTTTGTTGACAAAAAAGTCAGCAAGCTCGAATAAAATTCCCACCAACATAACAATAGTTACTGCGCCCACCCAGGTAAACATGCCTGTGAGACTTTCGCGGGCTATATAGCGATCCATAATTTTAATCATCGGTTTTTTGTCACCTATTTTGATTGGATTTAAAGTAGTATCTCGTATGGTTAGATCATCAACTTTCCTTGCAGATTGAGTTCACAAGGTTTGGATCACAAGTTCCCAGGTGCAATGGAATGACAATTAAATAATGTTTTAAATAAACATTATAATAAATAATATATTCCGAAAACCAGACAAGTCATTTCTCAGCAACCTATTGTATCTTTTTTATCAAAATTTGTCAGTAAAAATTATTAGTCTAATAGCTCCTATTACCCATGACTTTTCTTTGAAGTTCCTTTTTTATTCCAGTTTTAATAGTTAAATATTTTTAACATATTCCTTCCTTTTAATGGATTATAACTAAGAAGGAATAAGATAAGGAATTTTTTGGTTTGGCTTTTATTATTCTTTCTCCTCCTTTCATTAGGATGTTTGGAAAATTCCTTCTCCTAAAATCAAGAAAGCGAAATTCGGTTTTTTTAGATATTGGGAAGAGCTTCCCTCTGAAATATTGATTGCAGAGGGATCACCACCGTTGATGATTGATTTTCCAACCAATTGATATGAAGCTCAAAGTAGTCGTATGATTAGGTATATAGGCATTTTTGGCACTCATCAAGAGAATATAAATCCTTTTAAAGTTCTACTTATTTTAGGAAATGGTTTTGCTTTAAATGGAGATGTCGGAGAAGGTAAGCTCGGTAATTTAAAAGGCATTGTTATTCTCCCCTATTATTCTGATCCACTGACTCCCTATTTTCTTTCTAATTATAATAAAAAAGGGGCTATACATATAAAACTACTTCGTAAAATTTCTTTTATGGATATTAAACTAAAAAACCGCTCCCAATCGAAGGAGTATGGGTTGATCCTGGAAATGCCCTCTTTTTTACTCACCAAGAAATATAAATAATTCAACTTCGACCATCCGTTCTACCTATACGCTCAGACTAAGAAATTATCTCGTCTTGCGTGATCATTGTTTAAATTCTTCTTAGGAATTTTTAACGGTAAAAAACGATACCAGCGAATCCAGCTAAAATTAGCATAAAAATTGGATCGATCATTTTTCTCCAAACCAGGATAAAAGAAAGAACACATAATACGACAGCAAACCAGTCCATGATTCCATTTTGAGCAATCGAAAAACCAGCTAAAGACATAAGTGCTATAACTGAAGGTCGAAGCCCTTTCATTATCTTCTGAACCTTCTCATTGCCTTCAAATAGACTTAAAAATTTAGATATAAATAAAATAAAAATAACCGATGGGAGACAAAAACTTCCAGTTGCAATGAACGCACCAAAGATTCCTCCAACCCTATATCCAACAAAAGTTGCAGAATTAATAGCAATTGGACCCGGAGTAAGCTCGGAGATTGTAACTAAGTCCAGAAATTGGGTAGTGGTTAACCATTGATAGGTATCAACGATTTCTTTCTGGATCAAAGGAAGAACAGCGATTCCTCCTCCAAAAGCTAAAAGGCCGATACGAGTAAAAGCTAAAAAAAGATAAAAGTAAATCAAGATTTCCTCACTAAACCTGTTAGCGCACCAATTAAAATAATCCAAAATGGATGAAAACCAAAGACCAAAGCTAAAACAAAAAGGAGTCCGGATAAAATAAGGTCAAATCTTCGTTTTAGCGCTCTTTTAGCAATAGAAAAAATTCCAGTCGCAATCAGCGCAACAACAGCTGGGATTGCTCCTCGAAAAAACCGTTCCAAGAGAGCTAGACCACTAAAATGATATAATATGGTAGCCGCCGCGATCATTATTATGAATGATGGAAGAACCGAACCGAAAATTGCTACCAATAATCCCGGAAAACCAGCAAGCCGGTTTCCGACTAAACCAGCCGTATTAATAGCGATAGCCCCTGGAAAGCTTTGGGCTATCGACAAAATGTTTATAAAATCATCGTCATTCATAAGCCTCTTCTTTTGGACCAATTCCCTTTGTATTAAGGGGACCATGGCATATCCCCCTCCCCAGGTAAAGGCCCCGATTTGAAAGAAACTCACAAAAAGAACTTTTATGATTCCCCTTTTTCTCTTTATTAAAATATCCATGACCTTCTCCGCAAAAATATTGAAAGTATGATACCATTTATGCTAGGAATGGAAAAGGAAATTCATAAGTATCTGACAATTGAAAAAGAAACCATCTCTGAGTTAGTGATTGATCGGTCAAGATTTATTGCTCATAGTTTTGCAGTAACCTCTCAAGAAGCGATTCGAGAAAAAGTAATCCAGATTCAATCTCTTTACCCCGATGCCAGTCACTTGTGCTATGCTTGGCGCCTTGGCTACAATCCGTCTCTTGAATTTTCTACCGATGCTGGCGAACCACATGGAACAGCCGGTCGTCCAATTTTAGGGTCGATTTTGCGACGTAACCTTACTAATCTTCTGGTTATTGTCTCTCGATATTTTGGTGGAAAAAAGTTAGGGATTCGAGGCCTTATCAATGCCTATCAGCAAGCCGCTGAAAAGGTTTTAGAAAACTCTGGCATTATAGAAATGGAGCCTCTCGCTGAGTTCATTCTTACAATCAACCCGACCTGTTTTCAATTGATGGTCGGTCAGCTTATTTATTTTTGTCGGGATAAGAAATACCTTGAATTAGATCCTAACGACAGTAAAATTCGATTTCGAGTTCCATTGCACAAGCTCCGCGAAGCCTGCGCTTTTCTTGAAATAAAAAAGAAAGAAAAATGTCTATTAATTTGGAAACGTTGTGATAATCAAGTGGAAATGAATGGAAAAATTACCTAATTTAACAAACCGATATCAGACTTACCAGTTTGGGCTGAAGAAAAAACAATCTTAACCTGTAATCCCGGGCCGGGAGTCGCATTTTCAAAAATCAATTTCCAACCTAACTTTTCGGCAACTTCAAAAGCCAATGAAAGACCAACTCCCCATCCTGGTTTTTCAACCGCATTTCGTCCGCGAAGAAACCGCTCGCCTAATCGATTTTGGACTTCTGCAGGAATCCCAGCACCATAATCTCTAATGGTAACATTCCTTTCATTAATAGTAATATCAATCTGCTTCACAGAATATTTCACGGCATTGTCCAACAAAACATCCATTAGGATTTTTAAATGGTCAACTGAAGTTTTAAGATGAGGCGATGCGTTAACCAAAAGGCGAAATAGTCGCTGTGGATTTTTTTTCTGCCATTGTTCTATAATAGATTTTACAACTTCTTCCAGAGCAATGTTTTTCACTTCTGCAATATGACCGGCACGACTGAGAGAAAGCAAATTTTCAGTTAATTCTTTCATCTCCTGAGCTGTCTTTTCTATAGCGTCGATCGCTTCCTTCCGTATTTTGGGATTTTCATCTCCCCACCTCTGAAGCATTTGTATATACCCAATAATTGAACTCAAAGGCGTCCTTAGCTGGTGAGAAACATTGGAAACAAACCTTTTCTGAATGAAATATCCTTGTTCAAAAGAATGCAGCATTTTATTGAGCGCTAACTTGAGCTCCTCTATTTCATCCAAGGTTGAAGCAACCGGAAATCGGAAAGATAAATTTTCTGAGCTCATTTTATAAAGAGCTCGGTTCAATTCCCGTAAAGGTTTTAACCAATATTCCGTTAAAAAATAGCCTATAAATAATACTAAACCTGCCAAAACTGGTATTAAATACCAGGCTACTATCCGAATTCGTTCTAAAGAACGAATCGAAGTACTCACATTTTTCCCTAATAAATATTTCTCCCCAGCCCGCTCAATTGAAATAAAAAGAAAATGTTCTCCATCTCTTTCAATCATACCTTCCTTCCACAATCGTGGTTCGAGGTCCCAGGGGTTTTGTATAACTTGAAAGGTCTGATTATCCCAGGTCCCAGCCAGAAAATCACCAGGAAATGTCCTCCCACGTGCCATAAAACCATGCATCATTTTCATGCCACCCACTTGAGAGCGACGGAGAATATCTTCTTCTTCTGAAGCTAATATGCTTTTTCGAGAAAAACCATATAAAATTGAAAAAACCAATATGGTCAAAGCAAACAAGCAAATAAAATTAAATAGCGTCATACGAACGGAAAGCTTCATCTTTATTCTCTATCCTTCACAAAGGTATAACCAACTCCACGAACCGTCTTAATTTTTTTTCCCTCTTCACCCAGCTTTTTTCTAAGATAGTTCATATAGACTTCGACAACTCCTGGAGTTCCAAAAAAATCTGGTCCCCAGACATTTTGCAAAATTTTCTCACGAGATAATACAATGCCTCTGTTGCGAACCAAAAAAAGGAGCAAGTCAAATTCAGTTTTAGTCAAAAGAATTTCCTGATTACCAACATGCACTTGATAGGATTGTGGATCAATACGTAAATCTCCTATTTGTAAGACTGCTTTTGCAGAATGACCAGCACGTCGAAATAAAGCATTTATTCGAGCTAATAGTTCTTCAATTGCAAAAGGTTTTACTAAGTAATCATCTGCGCCCGACTGCAATCCCCTCACCCGATCGTCAATTTCTCCTCTTGCAGTTAGCATCAAAATGAGAACTGTCTCTGAAAGCCGACGTATCCTTTTTGCGACCTCCCAGCCATCGAAATCAGGAAGCATGATATCCAAAATTATCAAATCCGGCTGAAAAGAATAATAATCTTCAATTGCCCCTTCCCCTGTACTTGAACGATGAATGAGAAATCCTTCGTGTTCAAGTTCGAGCTCCAATAAACGAGAAATTTTTGGATCGTCTTCAACAATTAAAATCCGAGCCTTTTCGGCTTTTTCAGGCAGCTTTTCCATATATTTACCCGAAAAGGTTATCTAATGCCATCATAACGATAAAACCAAACATCAAAGCATAAGTAGAAAGACGGGAATGAACTCCATGATGAGTCTCGGGTATAACCTCATCGCTGATAACAAATAACATGGCACCGCCAGCTAAAGCCATCCCAAGAGGAAGAAACCATTGCATAAAAGTAACTAAAGATATTCCCAAAAGCCCTCCAATTGGCTCAACTAAACCAGTAAGAAGAGCATACCCAAAAGCTGTAGAACGATTATAGCCTGCACCAACCAAGGAAATTGCAACCGCCATGCCCTCTGGAATATTTTGCAGACCTATGGCGGTCGCTACGGTTATCCCATTTGAGATATTCTGAGTTCCAAAACTAACTCCAACCGCCATTCCCTCTGGAAAGTTATGAATAGTTATCGCCAAAACAAAGAGCCAAATGCGTCGAAGATTCGAGCTTACTCCTTCTCGTCCTATTTCAAAATGCTCATGAGGGATAGCTTTATCAATACCATCTAAAAGAAGTGCTCCAATTATAATCCCAATTACAGCAATCCATACTCCGCCAAATTCAATAGCTGGAACCAATAAACTGAAGGCTGTTGCTGCCAACATTACTCCCGCTGCAAATCCTAAAAGAAGGTCTTTTAAGCGATGGGAAAAATGTTTTTTCTGAAAAAAGAGAACTGGAATAGCTCCAATTCCTGTTGCACCGCCGGCAATGAGACTAGCAAGAAAACCAAGCGTGATGTGATTCAAACTGATCCCTCCCCAAGACTGTCCCCCAATAGTAAACATCGAAATAATTTATAATATCTTATCAGATATCTGTGCTCAAAACCCACGGGGATGATAACTCAAGCCCCTATAAAAGAATTTAAATTGAAGGGGCGCAATTTATTGCGCCCGATTCATGTAGCGAAAATCACGAGCATGTCGAATCTTGGGTTTTCATCTTCAATTGGTTCCAGAAAATACCGTGAAGCGTGAACAATTTTAAAAAATCCACCCTCATCCTCGCCTTCTCCCATCAGGGGAGAAGGAACGAATTCTTTTTCTTTCATCCCTCCATGGAAAAGGTCGTATTTATTTTTTTTCCTCTTCCATGGTGGGAGAGGCCTTCTTTTCTTTTTTTCCTCTCCCCTAGTGGGAGAGGATTAAGGTGAGGGGGAAAGCATTTTCATCCTTAATTGTGCTACGATGAGGATCTATTCAGAAATTTCTTAATAACCCCGAAGTGATTTAGCTTTCCATGCGATTAAAAATGCCACAAAAGCCTTTAAAACATCGCCTCCGATAAAAGGATAAAATCCAGTTTTTAAAGTAAACTCAAATGTAACTTGTGCTTGTACTATAAATTTCATAACCACCCAT
>JAAYUT010000026.1 GCA_012517485.1 Candidatus Atribacter fermentans | reverse complement strand
TCATTTCCCCTTTACCGTTTACGAAGCCGTTCTCATGGGACGGTATCCCTATAAAGCACATTTTTCCGATTATTCTTTAGAAGACCATAACATCACTATTTCTATTTTAGAGAAAACTCATTTGATTGATTTGGCTTCTAAAAAAATTACCGAGATTAGCGGTGGAGAAAAACAACGAGTTGCTTTAGCTCGATCTTTCTGTCAACAAACTCCGATTCTTTTGCTTGATGAACCATTTTCAAATTTAGATATTCATTTTTCATTATTTTTTATTCAACAACTCAAGAATCTTGTTCAGAATGGATCTTTGATTATTACCGCAGTTCATGATCTCTTCATGGCGCCTTTATTAGCTGACCGAATTCTCATTTTCGAACCTCAAGGAATATCGATGTATACCAATAAAGAAAAAGCTTTACAACCAGATGTTTTAAAAAGAGTTTTTCAAGTCGACTTGGATTTTCAATACTATGACGATAGTGAAATAAGATGGACTTATCCTAATTTCCAAAACGCAAAGGAGAATCGATTTAGATGAAAAAAATATTTACAATCATTAGTATCTTTTTTATTTTTTTCACTTTATCATACATGGGAAGTGCTCTGATTTCCATAACTGATGATCGTGGCATCGAGTTTCATTTCGATCATCCAGTTCAGCGAATTGTATCTCTCTATGCTGCTCATACTGAAAATCTTTATTATCTCGGTGCGGAAGATCAAATTATTGGAATCTCTGGGAGTGAAGATTATCCTCCTTCGGTCATTAAAAAAACTGTTTGTGATTACAGGTCTGATCCTGAAAAAGTGATAGCATTAAATCCTGATGTCATTCTTATCCGAGATTTTATCCTGGAACGTTATCCACGATTTGTTGAAACGTTAGAAAAAACCGGTATTCCGGTTATCAATCTTAACCCAGAAAATTGGAATGACCTCGAACCATATTTTTTAAAACTAGGGATTTTAACGGGGCGAGAAGAATTGGCACAACAACTTATCCAACAAATGAATAACGAAGCGAAGCACTTTTCTATTGATTCAAAAGATCGACCTCGTATTTTTTTTGAAGCAATCGGCAATAAGTATTCCACTATTACTCCTGGCAGTATCGTTGATCAACTCATTATGATGGCTGGTGGGTTAAATATTGCTTCTGATGCTATTGCAACTTCACCCGATTCTCGGATTGCCGATTATGGCATTGAACGCTTGCTTTCCAAAGCTGATGACATCGATATTTATGTCGCCCAAACCGGTCGCATGAATCGAGTTTCGGTTCCTGCAATTTACGAACGGCCAGGTTTTAAAAATATCCGTGCTGTTCAAAATCGGAAAGTTTTCATTATCAACGAATCTATCGTCAGCCGTCCAACCCCTCGATTAATATGGGGTCTTGAAGAATTGTTCAAAATTTTTCATCCAGAAAAAATGATCAACCATGAATACTATGTCAACATTCCACTCATTTCGAGGAAAGATTTTGCCACTTTAATGGTCCAAATGAATGGGATTCAACTCTATATTCCAACTTTAAAAGATTACCAGATTACAGATCGATATTCTTACGGAAGTTGTGTCGACTTTAATTGGACCGATTCTGCCAACAAATATGCAGAAACTCTCATACACTTGGGAATCATCGACCCAGAATTGAAGGGAGAAAATTATTACTTTTATCCTGAAAAACCGGTAACGAGAAAAGAAGCTGCTTTATGGTTATACTGTTTACTTGATTTCAAATCCTCCAATCAAAATCGAAGACTTCCATCAGATATAATCAATTTAGATAAGCCATACCAAACTGCTATTCGGATAACCTATCAAGCTGGAATTTTTGATGGAATTTTATCTGACAATACTTTTTTACCCGATCAACCTCTTACTGGTAAAGAAGCTCTTCTAATTTTAGAACAGTCCCGGCAAGCAGGAAAACGAATACCTCCTTGGGATTAAAACTTAATCAAAAAGTTGATATTCATCAACATTCATTTTTTTTAAAGGATAATAAACATTTGATGAAAGAAGTATCACATTATTCCTCTTTATAAATCGTATCAAAATTCGCTTCACCACACTGGATCGGGTTAAATTCCCATCCTTTAACCCAGCTTTTTATTAAGTGAACTTCAGTTGGTTGGAATAGAGGTATGCCCAGGGCATGTTCATATGCAGCTATTTGAATATCCTCATATAATTTTTGCCGAGCATTTGAATTGGTTTCAATTATAGCTGCTTCAATCAGATGATTGAGATTTTTCTTAGCAAATTCATTAAATCCCTCACCTTGGGCATGACCAACGGCACCATTACTGTGGTAATGACTAAAAATTAAATTGTGAGGGTCGGGATAATCGGCAATCCAGCTGACTACAATTGCTGGCAGTTGGCCTGATTTAAAGAAATCAAGAAAACTTGGCCATTGAAATCCCTGGATTTCGATTTTGAAACGTGGATTGAGAGATTCGATATTTTCTTTTAATATTTCACAGGCAGTCTGGAATACTTCGTTCCCAGTATCATAAGCCAAAGTTACTTGAAAACCCTCATCCCAAACCTTACCTCCCCAGGCTTTTTGAAATTCTTCTCTGGCTTTTATCAAATCATATTCATACCGAGGAAGCTGGTCATTGTATCCCAACAAATTAGAAGGAAGAACTGATACAATTCTTTTACCATAACCTTGCAGAACGTCATTAATCATGGCTTCATAATCAAAAGCGTAGCAGAAAGCCCGACGGCAATTCTCATCAGCGAAAAAGTCAGGAGGTATTCCATTCCCATCCAATTGGGAACTCCCTAAAAAGGGACTGGTTTTGCTGATGGTCCAATTGAAATGTAAATTTGTTACGGTAATCCGTTCCTCCTGATAAACCTGACTCCCTTTTAAATTCTCTAATTGTTGGATATATTGAGTGGGAATATAAACTTGATCGGCATCTCCGGCTTCGAACATTGCCCGGCGGGTATTCCATTCATCTACACCCCAAATGATGACTTGATTAAGCTTCGCTTTTTCACCCCAGTAATGCTCATTTTTTTTCAAAACCACTTTCTGTTGGGTCCGGTCCCATTCAGTTAAAATGAACGGGCCAGTCCCATTGGTTTTATCAAATAAAGGCGAGGATTCTTTTTTCTGGTTGTAATACTTCCACCATCCATCAGCTTTTCCATCCCAGCAGCCCCAATCAATGCAGGTTTGTTTATCCATGATGCTGCTCCAATAAGCATACTTTGAGAGTAAATTTAAAAAAGGAGCAAAAGGCTTTATAAGATGAAAGATGACCGTATCGCCTTCAACCTTAATAGCTGGATCGATTTCCTCCTGATAGAATTTGATGAGACGGTCAGCATATTCTTGGTTTTTCAAAGAACCATCTTCATTAACCATATCGGTTAAAGGGAAACCAATTTTGCTTTCAACCATTTCGTTTAAGCTTTGATAATTGAATAAAGCACCGATAACCATCCAATAAGGACCTCCGACGGAATCAAATAGAATGTTCCTTTCAAATGTATATTCCACATCTTCTGGACTTAATTCATTTCCATTATGAAAGAAAACACCTTTTCGAATCGGGAAAATATAGGTTTTCCCGTCGTCAATTATCAATCCGTTGTCCTTAGAAGGAACATTAGTCGCAAGAATAGGTATGAATTTAAAAATACTTTCTCCATCGTAAGCAATTAAATTGTCATAAACAAAGGTTAATACCTCACCGCTATGAGTATCATATGCATATCCAGGATCCAAACTATCGGGTTCCCCTATGGTTAAAAGAACATAGGTATCAGAATTCTTTACCTCGGCGTTCGCAGTAAAGGCCATAATGAGGCAAAGAAATATGGTGAATAAGAAAAAATTCCTTTTCATGTTTTTCCCCTCCAGAACTTTTTAAAGATTGATTATTATTTATTAATTTGCGATCATTCAGGATTTTCGATTTATTTTCCATACCACATATTTCGGTATTTTTCTAAAAATGATTAATTTACTCATACAAATTATCTTGTTTAGGAACACATTCTTTTTATAAATAGGAGAAACATTCCATCACAAAGCAGAACCCGATGAGGATGAAAATCCAAACTCGACATGCTCGTGATTGTCCCTACATTAATCTGATACAAAAATTATGAATTTAAAATTAAACATTTTATTATAAGGCATGATTTATCATGTCTTTTCTAGATCCGTCATTTCGAGGAACGTCTTATGCGACATGAGAATCCCATCCTTTAAAATATTTATGAATTATAAAAACTAAAAAGATGAGATCCTCACGGCTTCATAAAGCGAAACCTCAGGATGACTGGTGTGGTGTCAGAGGAGATCCTCACGGCTTCATAAAGCGATGCCTCAGGATGACGGATGAAAGGCACCCTCCCCGCCGGAAGACGGTATACCTCCAAGGAGGGGAATTGTTCAACTTCTTCTCCCATTGAGGGGGATTCAGGGGGGTGTACCTTAATCTTTTTTTATATTACTTTTCACTTAATCTAGTATTTATATAATAGACTGTTATGCTGTTTCACAGCACTAGTTGAGGATGAAAATAGCGGCTCACTGTTCACCGTTCACGTTTCACGGTATTTTCAGAAGAAAATAAATGGTTCTTTCTCCCTTTCCTAAACTGAAACGAAGAGGTATTTTAGGTTGAAAAGAATCTATTGACAATGATATGGTAATAAAACAATTTAATAATAGAAAGCAATAAAATTTTTTATCAATAATGCATTGATAAAGGAGGTATAAAATATGCCATTTATGACTGGTTGGCAAGCAGTGGTAAAAGCCTTGAAAGCTGAGGGTATTCATTTCGTATACGGACTCCCCGGCAGTCCGAAAGATCTCTATGACGCCCTTTATGATGAACCATCCATACAAGCAATTCAAGTTCGACATGAAGCAGCCGGAGGATTTATGGCTATGGCTCATGCTCTTTCAACTGGCAACCCGTCAGTGTGTTTTGCCAGTTCCGGTCCGGGATGCGCCAATCTTACTCCTGCTCTTCTGGAATCTTTAGCAACTTGTGCTCCGGTTATTGCCTTTTGTCCTGGAACTAACGGCCACTTAGAGGGAAAAGGAGCCTTTCAGGAAACCAATCATATTGGAATTATGACTCCAGTAACTAAATGGGCTGTTCGCGTTCCTTATGCGGAAAAAATCCCTTGGGTAATTCATCGAGCTTTTTCACTTGCTACCAACGGACAACCTGGCCCAATTTTTATTGAAATTCCGGTGGAAGTTGGGCGGAGTCAAGCTGATATTCCTGACTATATCCCCGCTATACGTTCTCTTCGAACTGCCGGAGATCCTATTCAAATCAGCCAGGCAGTCAATCTCCTCAAACACAGTAAAAATCCTTTTATCGTTGCTGGTGGAGGTGCTCGAAGTTCGGGTGCTCATGACGAATTAAAAGCCCTTGCTGAGTGTTTGGGGATGCCGATCATGACTAC
>JAAYUT010000171.1 GCA_012517485.1 Candidatus Atribacter fermentans | reverse complement strand
TCATGAGCATCGGCAAAATGACGATAATTTTCTTCATCCTTTACCATTATCATATTATAAAGATCTGAAAGTTCCCTCCTCTTTAATACCAGTTGTTCTTCAATTATTTTCTCTTCCAGTTTTTTTTGCTCTAATTGATCTTTTAATAAAAGGTATTTCTTTTTTCTTTCTATTGCTTCAGTAAAATAAGAATAAAGGCGGTCAAAACTGGAAATATCTAATTCATTATTAGGAATCGTTTCTCCGCATAAATGGAGAAGATTTATAAGTGTAGTTCGAGTTTTTTGCAAATAGGAGAAGTACTGGGCTTCACGATCTTCCTCATTGCAAAGATGACGTTCCTGTGCTTGGGTATTTTCAATGAATTGAAGGATTATTTGGAAATCATCCAGTTGAATTATTGGTGGGAATCCATGATCAACTAACCAAGCTACCCACTTTTCTCTTGTTTGTTGTTTATCTTTTTCTACTTCATTGAGACGTTGTTGTAAATTATTTATCATTTGCTGGAGTTCTTGTTGTTTTAATATAAGAGTATTCTGTTCTTTTTTGAGCTCTTGACAATGAAAAAAGTCCTCAATTTCTTTTTCAAACTGGTTTTCAAAACTTTCTAATTCAGAAAAACTGAGAAATTTCTTGGAAAAATATTTTTGACTGATTTCATCAATGTGATGTTTTATGAGCAAGGATTGCTTTTGCAACTTATAGATGTCTTCATGCAATTGGTCAATTTCATTTTCAAATTTGTTGAATTCAGACAATAATCGTTTTCTCATAATGAGTTGTTGATTATGATAATTATAGAAAGTAATAAAAATCATTACCGAACCGCTAAAACTCAGAATTAAAAGCCATTCTTTGGGGATTATTTGGTTGAGAGAAGAAGAAATGAAATAACTGAGAATAAATGGTAAAAATGAAATAACTAATTTTAGGTAAAGGGATAAGGGTTTTGATACCTCTTGTAATTTATCCGATAACTCTTCATAACGACTCTTCTGTTCCTCATCTTTTCTTTTCAACTGAGTTAAAAAAAATTGGTTTTTATCCAGTTCTTGGTAAAGGTATCGTAGTTTTTTTAAAGCTTGTTTTTTATTTTGAAGGTCTTCTGAGTTTAAAAAAAGAGGAATAGTCGATTGAAACTGCTTTTTATCAATTAAATTCATTTGATGTGTAAGACTTTTTTCCATTTCAATTTTAGTATTCAGCTCATTTTGGAGGAATTGAATTTTTTCATTTATTTTTACAAAAGATTTTTTGTACAATTCAAAAGATTTTCTCATCTCAAGGGTGATTTTTATTTTTCTGAGTTTTTCACGGTTCCATTCTGGACCAAGGTCAGACAATTTATGCAAAAGGTCATTTTTTAATAGAATGTTTTGTTTTTTTAAGCGTGAATGTTCTTCAAGGAATGAGAAGTATTTTTCTTTTTCTCCAATACAAAGCTCTATTTCACTTTGATGGCAAATAATTTTTTCAAATCCAAGTGATTTTTCTATCTCATTATTAATATTTTCAAGAACCTGATTTAAATTTTTCTTATTTAATTCCAATCCTTCAATATCATTTTTTATCTTTTCTAATTTTTTCATGCCTTGTTCGGGGAAAAATTGAGCGAATTTATATTTTTCTGCATTTTTTTGGGCTTCTTTCAAACGAATCCAAAGATTTTGAACTTGTTCTAATTTACTAATAAATAGTAAACGTTCACGAATTGATATCTCTTTTTGGCGGTTTCTTTTAATACTTTCTTCAATTATTTCTAATTTCTTTTGAATTTCAAAATATTGAGATGTCTGTTCTTGTAAGGATTTGATTTTGGAGTTTATTTCGCTTAACTTTTGTAAAGTTTGATTGATAATCGGGTTTCGTCCTTTCTTGGTAAGGAGGCTATCGAGTTCACGATCTATTTTTTTTAAGAGGGTAGGAAAAGAAGTTGCCCCCAATCCGGCTCCAGCAGAAAAAAGGCGGCTTTTTATATTTTCTTCAGATAAAATTTCAAGACCTTGAAGATCTTTAAGGCCAATAGCGAAAATACGTTCATAGGTTTCTCGATCAATGTTTCCCAGTAATCTTCCAAAGGTATTAAAATCAATATTATTCTCAAATTTATCTTTTATTCTCAATTTTAGTTGGTTCCACTCAATGTAAAACTCACGCCCATCTTTCATTACAACATTTAAACGGCCACCATGCTTATTGTTTCCTATAGATACATATTCTTTCCGTTGATTTCGTGGAGAAGAAAAGCTAAAAAGACTGGTTCGGAGAAATTCCATAAAGGTGGTTTTTCCACTTTCGTTGTTCCCAATTATTAAAATTAAACCTTTGGGTATATTATCAATCCCTTGTTGACTTAATATGCCAAAGCCATCACAATATATACTTCGAATTTTCATCGCGTTTTCACAGTTTTTGCTATCAGTTTAATATTTTTCATGACGCAATAATTCTTCTAAACCAAATAATTCAGCATTTTTAAGAAGTTCGAGGCCATGGTTATTCAAAATAGTCTCCATTTCCTGATGAATAATATTCCATTCCGGTCTGTTGGAAAGTATTGTTTTTAAAGTTTCTTGAAGATTTGGTGCTTTGTTTATTTTGTCAATGTTTCTTAAAAAGTCTCCTACAAAATCATCAACCAAACGCCTTTGTTCGATATCAATAGGCGGTTGAGTTTGAATTAGGATTGATTCTATCCAAACAAACTGATTTTTTTCGTTTTCTCCTTCACGAAGGTGGATTGCTAAATCCCTTTCAGGATCTATTTTTTGTCGGAGAATCTGGTCAAGTTCTCCCATTCCCTTTAGTATGATGCGGAGAATAGCGTGGCGACCCTCGGCTTTTCGTCGTATGTCTTCGCGCTGCTTAATCAATAGCGTTACCAAATCATCCAGATTTTTTAAGTTAGTAATATCAATTCTCTTTTGAAACCAACGCACAACGTCGGTTGGATAAAAATCAAATTCAACATCTTGGTTTTCATAAACCTGAACCAAATAGCAACCTCTTGGACCGTTTTCATTAATATTACGTCCTTGAGTATTACCAGAATAAAGAATAACTGGGTGGTGTTTTCGAATAACAATTGGGGTGTGAATATGTCCTAATGCCCAATAATCAAGCCCAGTGTTGACAAGATCTTCTATTGAACAAGGAGCATAGTTATCATGTTTGGGCAATCCCCCGACATTGCAGTGAAGAACGCCGATCGAGAATACTTCTTTCGATGATTTTTGAAACAATTTTGTCAAATTGTTCATATTTGCTTTTTCTTGAAAACTGATTCCATAGATGTGGGCAATTTCTTGAGAGTTTTTGGTAAAAGGGATTAAATTGACTTTATCCCCAGGAAAACGGAAAATTCCTTGGGGTAATGTAATTTCTGGTTCCCAACCCGAAAGTGGGTCATGATTCCCGTGAACTAAAAAACACTTTATTTGAGATTCGTTGAGTTCTTTTAACATTTCTCGAAACCGAAGTTTGGCATAAAGGCTTCGATCGGCACCGTCATATATATCTCCTGAAATAATTACAAAATCACACTTTTTTTGAATTGCAATTTTGACAACCCTTTGGAAAGCTTCAAAGGTAGCTTTACGAAGAATATCGGCTACCCAAGGTTCAATTGACTGAATTCCTTCAAATGGGCTATCTAAATGCAAATCAGAGCAATGAATAAATCGAAAAAGTGGTTGTTTTTTCATTTTGAGCCCCTTTACCAAATAATAATTCCTCTAATGCTAAAATATTATAAAGACATAGTATTTTTTAGTTACCAATTATCAATTTACTTTGGAATTGTGATGAAGTCAAATAACTCATTTTTAATTAATAAATATCCGTTGCTTGCGTTGCTTTATAAAAATGGATGATGATTTAAATTTTTTATCCCTATCATTTCAATCCTCTTCCACAAAAGGGAAATGCTTTGGCGACGTGGCAATCTCATCTTTTATATTAGTTTCTTTATCATTTTCTCAGGATAACCATAAAAACCCGAAAGGCACCCTCCCCGCTGCGAAAGCAGCACCCCTCCAAGGAGAGGAATTGTTGAATTTATTCCCCAACTGAGGGGGGATTCAGGGGGGTGTGCCTTATTCTTTTTATTTATTTACATTTCACTCTGTATTTTCAGGATAGACCGTCATGCTACTTTGGTAGCACCAGTTGAGGATGAAAATCCAAGAT
>JAAYUT010000170.1 GCA_012517485.1 Candidatus Atribacter fermentans | reverse complement strand
TTCACTTTGTTTGGCAACATCTGCCGTTACTGGACCAGTGTAAATAAACTCTACGTCCAAATCCGCCGCTGCCTTTTTCCCGCCTTCTTCCATAGCATTAAAATATGGAATACCGATGAGCTTGGGAACGAAGGCAATTTTATACTTGGCTTCTGCAAAACCAGGAACAAGAAGAAATGTTATTAATAACAATACAAATACAGTTACAACAAACATTCTTTTCATGAGTCCCCCTCCAATTTAAAATAGATTTTTAATAATTTAATAGTATCAATACACTATTTAAAATTCAAGTTTTATCATCTATCACTACTGTCCCACTTTGAATAAAGAATGAGTTCTAACTGATACCAGCCAAAGTCTTGATCTTTAAGTTCTTTTTGAGAATTTTGAGGAAGTTTTTCAATCTGCAACCGATCTTGATAAATACCAATAATGATAGTGGCTCCATACTCAAAGTGATTGGCGAGAAGAAAGATTGCTTGGTTATTTTTGACATCATCCACTACGATCCATTACAAGAGGTAAGGACAAGAGGTCTTGGCATAATTGCCGGTATAACTGATCACTTCGTCATTGATGATTTTCTGATTGGTGAAAACGATCTTTTCATCAATTTCCAGAACCCTAATTCCTCAATACTATGGTTTAAAATTCAAGAATCAAGACCTGACCCCAAAAATTCTTTTTTCATTTACCTCTCTAGCTCATTTTTCGTATCCGAATCTCGATTCCGCTGTCCTTCAACAAGTTTACTATCTCTTCCGGATCCGTCTGTCCATAGTGGTAAGGATAGAGGATTTTCGGCTGGAAGGAGAGAGCGGCATCGGCAACCATCTCCGGTGTCATGGTATAGGGAAGATTCATGGGCAGGAAGGCAATGGTGATATCTTTCAGCTCTTTCATCTCGGGGACGTTCTCTGTGTCCCCGGCAACGTAGACCCTGGTGTCGCCAAAGGTGAGGACGTAGCCGTTATGTTCCCCCTTTGTATGGAAGGGCTGGCCGTTGTCCCTCATGTGTACGATATTGTAAGCGGGAACGGCTTCCACGCTGATGCCGAGCACTTTGGTCGACTCTCCGTTTTTCAGTACTCTCCCCTTTCCGAGAATCTCAGCGCTATTACCGTTCAGTATAATGTCAGTTTGGTTGGTGACGATGTGTTTCAGTGCCTCTTCATCTAGGTGGTCCTGGTGCTCGTGGGTTATCAGCACCACGTCTGCCTTCGGCAATGTCGAGTAATCGGCCACTCGGCTGTAGGGGTCCACGTGGATCACCTTGCCACCAAAAGTGAACATCAGGGTTCCATGTCCGATAAAGGTGATGGTAAGCTCCCCGGCGGAGGTTTGGATTACGTCTTTCTCAAACTCTTCCGCCGAAGCAGCCCTACAGAACAACAGGCTTCCCAGAAACAGGAAGACTGCCGCGATTGAAAGCATTTTTAACATTTTTCACACTTCCTTGCATCAAGTAATTTTCTAACGATATATTATTTAATAAACAGAAGGGTCAGACCTACGCTATTGACTATCTCGGATTTCTTTTTCTTCATGGGTCTTTCCTTTAGATTCCTGTACTTTTCCATCATGTTTTCGGATCCTACTGCGGACATTTCTCGCACCCGATTTGGATATTCGTAAGAGAGTTCCTCGATTTCTTTACCTTAATTTATATATAAATAGATGAGATCCAAGCTGCTGAACCGCCGGTTCTCAATTGGAGATTTCAATGTCCGGAAAGTTCCGCTCCAGTAGGCATTTCGTCTTGATCATTTAGTTAATAGTCAATAGCCTAGGACTGACCCCTCTGGTTTCTGTACACACTCATAAAAAAACGTCTACGGGAAAAAGTCACTTTGTTTATTTTCACCGGAGCTTAAGATGCAATTTTTCCCAAGACCTTTAGCAACTTTCTGGAGAAAAGCCAGCGATGGGCTGTGTGAACCACTCTCCAATCTGCTGATGTTACTTTGGGTTACTCCGTTTTTTTGCAAGCTCCTTCTGCGAAAGATTGTTCTTTATTCGCTTTCTAATGATTTGTTGTATGATGGCGTATCTGGGTAAGAGGGCCTTATATTACTCCCGAAATTGCTGATCCTCCGTTTGCTCTTTCAAAAACTCCTCTAAATCACGCATCCCAATAACCTTGGTGACAGACACCATAACTTATCTTCATTACCTATATTATAATGTGTGGAGTATTTATATATCAATTATTTAAAAATTTAATAGTATTAGCTTTTTGTAGTGTTCTTTTTTCTATCTATTATGAATGTTTTAGGTTCTCTTCATACAGAATGAAAAAGCATCTCTTTAATTAAAACAATCTATCCTGAAAATACCGGAACGAGTAAAAAGTAATCAAACAAAAAAAATAAAGGCACACCCCCCTGAATCCCCCCTCAATGGGGGAATAAAATCAACAATTCCCCTCCGTGGAGGGGTGCCGTTTTCACGGCGGGGAGGGTGCTTTTCTTTTTTTTTAAAGGTTACCCTGAGACAATGAATAAATAACATTAAAAAATTTTGGTGAATGAGATTGCCACGTCGCAGAGGATGCTCCTCGCAATGACAGAGCAGAAATAATTCAAATCCCCTTAACCCCCTTTGCAAAAGGGGAAAATTGATTTCTGAATAATGTTTTCATCATCAATTGGCGATGCAAAAGTTCAAAAATTTCGGTAATCTGGTATTGAGACATTTCAAGTTCCACCGGTTTTAAGTGTTTGTTCCTAGATTCATTCTAACCGAAGTTTTTGAAAATGGCTCTTAAAATTTTCACAATTATATGGATTTACCTGACAGGAATAAGTAGAGGTATAATTCAAAACGTATAAAGTGACATCATCCCTGTCCCTATGTCATCTGTAAGGTGTGAAGGAAATAAATGACAGCAAAAAATATCAAGAATCATTCTACCCAATCATTTATGCGAAGTAAGAGTGGAGGACGTATAATGCTAATCATACTTTCTATCCTACTGGCGTTTACACTCATTATAGTTGCCATATTGCTTGCATTGAGCCCAGGCAAACCAAAACCATTTCTCAATGAGAATGGAAAAGTACTGGCAGGCAGTATCTCTGAAAAAATCCATGTCTCTATCAATGGGGTGAAGCAGGGGATGTTCATCAAAAGTAGGAACAAAGCAAACCCGGTGCTGCTATTCATTCACGGAGGGCCTGGCATGCCCGAGTACTTCCTTACCCAGAATTACCCTACCGGCCTTGAGGACAATTTTACCGTCTGTTACTGGGAGCAACGCGGCGCCGGACTTTCCTACAGCTCTGAAATTCCGTCCAAAACCTTGACGGTGGAGCAATTGATATCTGACACGCTGGATGTAACAAATTACCTCCGCAAACGCTTTGGCCAGGAAAAGATTTATCTCATGGCACATTCCTGGGGATCTTTTATTGGAATCCAGGCGGCAGCATGCGCACCGGAGATGTATGTTGCCTACATTGGCATAGCTCAGATATCACGACCGCTTGAATCGGAAAAATTAGCTTACAAATATATGATGGAACAGTATACGATAGCTGAGGATAAAAGAATGGTGCAAAAGCTTGAGAAGTTTCCTATTCCTGAGTTCGACACCGTTCCAAATTCATACCGTTCCTTGCGTGATGAAGCAATGCACAAGCTTGGCATTGGTACGATGCACAATATGAAATCAGTAGTAAGTGGTATCTTTTTGCCGTCATGGAAATTTCCAGAGTACACATTAAGTGAAAAGATAAATATATGGCGTGGCAAATGGTCTGCCCACTCCATCAACTTATGGAATCAGATGCTTGCAACCGATTTAACGGCTAAAGTTCCAAAACTTAATATTCCTGTCTATTTTTTTCATGGTATACATGATTATACTTGTAGCTACGCTTTGGCAAAGGATTATTTTGAGGAACTACAGGCGCCCTTAAAAGGATTTTACACCTTTGAACGATCTGCACACAGTCCATTGTTTGAAGAACCTGAAAAAATGCAAAATATTTTGATGAAAGACGTACTGGTAGGGGTGAACAATCTTGCTGATAAAAATGAGTGATTTTGATATGGGAAATTTTAATAACCTAAGCAACAGGCACCAAAATATTACATGAAATAGACCTCGAGAATTTCATGAAAGACCTTATTTTGTGGCAAATGCTATAATAAATTTAAAGAAAAGATATGGACGGGAGCTTTCAATGGCTCAGCAATTAAAATCGAAAGAAATGATCATCCAAAAAATAAGAACCATAATCCAATCACATGAGGAGATAATTTTTGCTTATTTGTTTGGTTCTTTTACTGAACAAGAGGTTTATAACGACCTCGACTTAGCGATCTATTGTGATAAGGATCATCCTTGGGTATCCGATCTGTTTTATGATGTTTCCCTGTCAAGAGAATTAGAAAAAGCTTTTCAAATACCCGTCGATATCGTCATCTTAAATCACGCTCCTGATCGCTTGGTTTATAGAGCTTCCAAGGGATTTCTTCTCAAAGACAAAAACGAAGCGCTTCGGTCCGATTTTCTTCTCTACCGGTGGAAAAAATATCTCGACTTTCAAGAAGTCCTAAAAAAATATAGGCAGGAGCTGAAGAATGCCAGTCGATAAAGAAAGAATTCTTTCCTTTTTGGTGAAATCCAGAAAGCCTTAAGTATTTTAAAAGAATTTCAAAAAGAAAAAAAAGAAAAAATCATTGGTGATCTTAAAGTTTTAGGAAGCGTTAAATATTATTTTATTGTTGTCATGGAAGGATGCATAGATGTATGTCATCATATATTATCTCATGAACAATGGGGCGCACCAGAAAGCTACTCTGATGGTTTTGTTCTTCTTGGAGAAAAGAAAATCATTCCCACTCAACTTGCTCAGGATTTGACAAATATGGCTAAATTCAGAAATTATTGGTTCATCTTTACTGGAAAGTCGATGATGAAAGACTCTACCAAATACTGCAATCTCATCTTCAAGATATTGACGATTTGATTCACTGCATTACTCATAAATATTTATAAAGTTATTTTACTGAGGCTTAATTAATAAAAGCCGATGATAAATAAATGAGATTAAACTCATCTAAATTCAAGAATCAAGACCTGACCCCCTCTGATTTTCATGTTGACCAAGATATTCCCTTTAAATGAGGAAATTAATTTTTCAAATGATCAATGGTTTCAGGATGCGGTTAATTCAAAAAATATGACTTTGAGCAGTTACCATATAAACAAGTCTTGCGATTGTCCAGTCATTTTCATAGCATATCCCCTTCCTGATGAAAAAGATCATGTTGAGAAAATCTTAGTGGTAGCGGAAAATTTAAATTGGTTGGTTGACCTCCTCCCTTATTTTAACCTTTCCCCCGATAACGTCATCACCATATTTAATAGTGAAAAAACAACATTGTTCCGATATCCAGCTGATGAAGAAATAATTGGAAGGAAAGTATTTTACCATGAAGAGAAAATACTTAAACACGGAGTAACTCAAATCATAGAATTAAGAGATAATGATGGAGAAAAATGGCTTCATGCTGTAACCCCAGTTGAAATGGGAACCCATACCGAAGATATTTTTATCTGTATCAGTATTCCCCTATCGATCCTATATAGTCCAATAAACAGACAAATTCTTGTAAATGCACTCATATCTATTTCGATTTTATCAATTATCTTTTTCAGCATTTGGATTGTCATCAATAATCTATTTTTAATTCCCATTGACAAATTAAATAGAGCGACTGTTAATATCATCAAAGGGAATTATGATTTTAGGTTAAAACCTCCTTTTGGGTATGGTGAGCTCAAACAGTTAGCAGAAGTATTCAATTTAACTATTAGTACACTTGATAAAAGAGAAAAAGACCTTAAAAAAGAGACTCAAAAGTCGAGACTATATATTAGAATTCTCAAAAAAACTCTGAATGATGTAGTTGATGCCATATCCTCTTTCATGGACTTTGGTGATCAATATACTTCTATCCATCAAAAACGAGTCAGTGAATTAGCCGTTTTGATTGCAAAAGAACTGGGTCTAAATAAAAAGGATATTGAAGGATTGAGAGTAGCGAGTCTCCTTCACGATATCGGAAAAATATCTATCCCAAATGAAATCCTAACAAAAACAGGACCATTAAACGATTTAGAAACCCAAATAATTCGTGATCATCCTTCCTGTGGTTATGAAATCCTGAAAAATATCCGGTTCAGATTTCCAATTGCTTTAATCGTTCTCCAACACCATGAACGACTTAACGGATCTGGATACCCCAAGGGTCTTAAGTCAGATGAAATACATTTTGGAGCAAAAATATTAATGGTAGCCGATGTTTTTGAGGCTATGGTTTCACACCGTCCTTATCGACCAGCACCAGGCTTGGTTGAAGCGCTTGAAGAATTAACAAAAAATAAAGGAATACTATATGATGAAAAGGTCGTTGAGTGTTGTATTAACCTAATAAGGAAAAAGAGAGAGATTTTTACTTATGCTTGCCATTTATGCAACGAAGAAAAAAGTGAAAAAATGGATAACAATGTCTCGATGCAATCTTAAATATATAATATGTTTACAATTAAATTTATCTGTATTTTTGTACAATCTAATTGTGTTTACTTTATTACTTGAAAAGCTTGGTGACAGTCACCATAACTTATCTTTATGAGGGGTATGGAAGAGAAGGTTGAATATTTTATTCAAGGATGTCTCGTTTTCCTCTTTAAATTGTTTAATAGACCCTCACATATTCTTACTTTATTATTCAGTACCTCACCATTGCTTCTTATAATTTTTAAAAGGCAAAAAAAGCTTCTATATTATTTTTTATACCACCACTTGACAATACATTAGAATAATGATGTAATAGTATACATACACATATACATATAAAATTAAGGAGTTAACTATGGGAAAAAAGACTATTTACATCCGCGATGAGGACGAAAAATTCTTTAAACAAGCAATGAAGAAGTTAGGTAAAAAAGAAGGGTTGGGTTCGATTTTAATTAAAGCTTTGAAAGAAAAGCTTCAAGATAATAATAAACTTATAGAAGAAGCATATGAGCTCATCATGCTCAGAAAAACTGATCTAAATAAATCTATTGACAAAGCCATTTATTATTATTTATACACCTTTCCTTCATATGCTCGCGAAGAAGCTGAGGTAATGGTAAAGTACATTGATCAGGAATTTCCTGAATATTTTTCTTTGGAGGGAGATAATAGGCTAAAGATATTAAATGCAATGTGGTATGGTGATAAAGAATGGTTTGAAGGTGGGAAAAAATTATTAGGAAAACTTGGTATTGGTGAATATGCAGAAGAGTCTAAAATGGAAAATTTTGCCAAATTTTTTGATTCATTTACTGAAGAGAAACTATCAAAACCGAAAGGAGAACAGCCAATACAAACGAAAGAGAGTAAAAAACGGAAAAAACAAAAGAAAGGAGGTTAAACGAGCATTGTCGTGAGGTAGTATCCAGTCATTCAAGTTCAACTCAGAAAGGGAATATGAATCCGATGTGTGCAGTTAAAACAAAAAAAAGAAATCACAAAACTCATAAATTATTAAATTTTCCGAATAGGATCAAGAAAAATTATTTAGAAGCAAAACAATGTTACGAAAATGATCTTTATTACTCCTGCTGTCTTATGTGCCGAGTGGTTTTAGAGCAAGTTCTAAAAAAGACCGAAAAAAATTTAAGTGGCCAAAAATTTGAGTTTTATGATAGAAGTCTGATGGAACTCATAAATAGATATGGACGAATTTTTAGTCAAGAAGTAAGAGATGCAATGTTTAACATTTACTGGAATGGGAACCAAAGTGCTCATTCTGATATTATTACAGGAAAGGAAGAAGCAAATGACTCCTTTCATTCTTTGCAAATTTTTCTTGCTGGTATTTTTTCTAGTGAAAGCAAAAAAAAATTTAGGTTTGGTCTGGATAATTTCTTTAGTAATGATTATGTGAACCAACTATAAAAATTGATAAAGATTAAGATACTATTTTTTCAATGCAGAAATTATAGTACACGCAACAAGAAAAATTTTGGTGATTTAAATTTAATACTTAATAAAAAAAGCCTTTAGCAGGAGGAAAAAATGGAAGAGAGAGAAATAATAAGGTTAGCTAAATATTGTGATGAAAATTTATCATTATCAATGATGGAAGTAAGACCAGAATATCGTTATCAATCTTTATCTTTATGTGTTATTGATGCTGTTTTTTCCATTGGAGTAAATTATAAAGGAGTACAAAATGTAATAAAAAGATATTGTGAATATTTTCACCTAAAAGAAAACCGGGAGTTTGAAGAATATCCCCCTATTGAGGAACAACAATCGATAGAAACTCTTATAGCAAATTATGATAATAATGGGATTGAATATTTTACTGATCAAATTTACAGAAACCACCAGAGAACTTCAACAACAAATGGAATTCTCAAATCAGAAGCAGTTTATAGGTTTGCTATAACATTAGAGAAATTTAAGGTGAATTATTTCCAAGATATTATCAAGATTTGTTATGGTGAAAGAAACAAACAATTTATAGAAAAGATTTCTTTAATACCAGGGCAAAAAAGCGGTAAAAGCCTTAATTATTTTTTCATGTTATCAGCACCCTGGGAATACTCAAAAAATTTGATAAAGCCAGATCGAATGGTTATAAGATTTCTCGAAAATGGATTAAAAAGGAAAGTTGATCCTATTGAATCGTCACAGATTATTACAGAAACTTGTGAATATTTAAGAAATAAGTATCCAGAATTGACACCATTAATTATGGATAACCGCATTTGGGAATTTCAAAGAAATCAAAAAGATTGATTTTATTTTAGCAAGAAATTAATTGAATTAACTGGTATTTAACCTCTTTGATTTTAAATATAACTACAGCCCCGTCCGGTATAATAAAGATCAATACTATTTATTTGTTTGCTGGACGGGTGTTTTTTATTATATATGTTTGAACAAAGAAAAATGTTTTAAGCAAAAAACTGATGGTTTTCATTGGGGTCAGGTCTTGATTCTTGAATTTATGGAAAAGGCTGTGGTTTAGAGGAATTATGAATAAAGCTAAAAGGTGAGATCATCACGAGGGAAAGCACCGCTCAGGATGACTGATGAAAGGCACACCCCCCTGAATCCCCCCTCAATGGGAAAATTTATAAGATGGTATTTACAGGATAGGTATAATAAAGAAGGATGAGAAAAAATAACCAAAAAAGAGGGTTGGATTATTAAGAAAAAAGAGAAAATCCAGCATATACAGGTTGGGTTGATTGAAATTGAAGTGGTACAAAAAGACATAAAAAATATGCATTTAAGAGTTCTTCCTCCTGTTGGGAGGGTAAAAATCTCTGCTCCCTACCGAATGGATATTGAAACCATCCGCAGTTTTGCTCTTCAGAAGTTATCCTGGATCGAAAAACACCAAGTGAAATTCCTTCAACAAAAAAAGGGAAAACCACAAGAATATGTCAATGGTGAAAGCCACTATTTTGCCGGTCGCAGTTATCAGCTGCGAGTTGTTGACTATGCTGGGCATCCCAAGGTGATGATCCGCGATCAAAAATTTATTGATCTTTTGGTATCACGAGACAGTGATCGGGAGAAGAGGAAAAAGGTCATAAATGATTGGTACCGAGAACAACTGAGAATAAAGATTTTAGAACTCGGGAAAAAATGGGAAAAAATCATCGGAGTTGAGGCGAAGGAATGGCGAATCAAAAAGATGAAAACCCGATGGGGATCTTGTTCAATCAAATCTCGGAGGATTTGGTTGAATTTGGGACTAGCTAAAAGACCTGACCACTGCCTGGAATATGTGATTGTTCATGAATTGGTTCATTTTCTGGAACCAAGACATAACAGCCGTTTTAAAGCGTATATGGATCATTTTATGCCACAGTGGAGTAACTATAAAAAGGAACTGAATCAGAGAACTGAGTCTTTTCTTTCATCATGGTAGATTAGTGAATAAAACAGCCGATTTTCTGAATTCTTCGCAATGATTTTTTTATATAGATATTTTCGCCCTTATCCTGACTTTCTCCAATCAAGTGAGAAGGAGCGAATTTTTTCCTTCGCACCTCCGTGGGAAGGTATTTTCATCTCCAACAAGTACTGCTCATGAAACATGATTGTCTATTCTATAAAAAAAAGAGGCTCTTCCATCGTTCAATTCATTTTATTCTTCTCCTAAATGTGATATAAATAGAGATTAAAAGCGGTCCTTTTCTATGCTTTTTTGAGCAGTTTTTTTATTTTTTAAAGGAGGGGCAGTATGACGAAAAACTATTCTTTTTTAAAGCAATATCCAGTTTTCATCTATTACATCCTAACTTTTGCTATTTCTTTTGGTGGCTTCTTGCTGATTGGGAGTTCTGGTTTTTTCGAGGGTACCAATTGGGAGACAGATCCTCGTTTCCAGATCGCAGTTCTGATAATGTTAGCAGGACCACCAATCGCCAGTATCATCTTGACTATTCTCATTTCTGGAAAATCAGGTTTACGTGAATTGTTCTCCCATTTGTCTCGATGGCGGGTAAATGGTCGCTGGTATTTGGATGCGCTCTTGATTGCTCCCTTTTTGCAAGCGCTGGTACTCTTTATCCTTTCGATTTTCTCTCTCGAGTTTCTTCCGGCTATATTTAAAACGAATGATAAAATATCGCTTTTATTGCCTGGTATTTTAGTAGGAATTGCAGGTGGCTTTGTCGAAGAACTGGGATGGACAGGGTTTGCAATTCCCCGGCTTTTAAATCGGTATAATGCCCTGACTACCGGGGTAATCGTCGGTATTTTGTGGGGAGTGTGGCACCTGCTTCAAATGATATGGGTTGGAGTCTCTTCCTATGCAACCGTCGCTCCTGCCATCTTTCTCCCAATATACTTTATTTCTTCTATAGCTGCTCTAACGGCTTTCCGGATACTCATGGTGCGGGTTTATGAGCAT
>JAAYUT010000169.1 GCA_012517485.1 Candidatus Atribacter fermentans | reverse complement strand
TGATCATATATCCTTTATCTCGGATGGTTCGAAGTAGACTTCGATATTTTCCAAGTTTTTTTCGAATATTTACTATATGAACATCAACGTTACGAGCATTGATCGGAGCCCCTTTCTTCCAAATCTGCTGACAGATCACAGCCCGAGAGAAGACTTCACCAGCATGCAAAACGAGCAATTCAAGGATCTTATACTCTCTCCAAGAAAAATAAATCCTGGAATCTCCAATCTGAATACTCAAACTCTCTGGTTGAAGGATGAATTGTCCAATTTGGATATTTGAACTCTTTTGACGTCGTAAAATGGCTCGAAGACGGGCAACGAGTTCTTGAGGATGAATGGGACGAGAGATGCAATCATCTGCTCCCGCTTCAAATGCTTGAATGAGTTCGTTCGATTGATTTGATTGGGTCAAATACAAAATAGCAAGATAACGCCATTCTTTTTGTTGTTTGAGTGACCGACACATGAACAAACCATTACCATTTGCAAGGGAACCATCAAGGAGAACACAATCAGGTAATTTTATCGAAAGATGTTTTAAAAACTCCATGTCATTATAAAAGATTTGGACTGTGAATCCTTCCTTGCGGAGCAAACCGACGTTGTATTCGATTGAATAATTATCATCTGTAAGATAATAAAGAAGAGAGGATGAGATTTCCATGGAAGTCTTCATGACCAGCAGATCGAGAAAGTTATTGTTTTTTAATCGATCTGCTGGCCTACTCTCCTATTTGATTCGGATAAATCCTTCTTCTTCAACGATAGCTTGGCCTTCATCGCTTAATATATAATCGATGAGATCTTTCTCGGCTCCTTGAGGAGGACGAGGAGTATAAAGGTAAAGACTTCGGCTAATAGGATAACTCCCATTGAGAGCATTTTCTTTGGTGGGTTCCACTCCATCCAACAGAAGACCCTTCACTTGATCATTTACATAGCCAATTCCGACATAACCAATGGTATCAGGATTTTTCCCGACTTCATCGAGAACTGCCCGGTTAGAAGGCAACATCAAGACGGATGGAGCCAATGGAGCTTTCTTTAAAATGTGTTCATTAAATACTTCAAAAGTGCCAGAGTTGGTATCCCGGGATATAACCACAATAATTTTATCTTCACCAGTTATTTCTTTCCAATTGGTGATTTCCCCGGTATAGATCTTCTTCAGGGTTTGGCTGTCAATCCGATTCATTTTGCTATTGGCTGGATTAACAATAATGGTGATTGCATCTTTGGCAATTTCAAATTCACGGATAGCTAAACCATTCGAGATGGCTTTCTTTTCCTCTTCGCTTTTGATTTTTCGGGAAGACATAGCGATATCGGCGATTTTATCAATGAGCGCTGCTATCCCTACACCTGATCCTCCACCGCTGACCGTGATTTCGACTTTCGGGTTTTGATTCATGAATTCTTCGGCAATGATCTGCATAATGGGAAGAACGGTAGTCGAACCGGCCACGTTAATTTTTTCAGCTGCCATAGTCAACATCGAAAACGATAAGACCATCAGACTGATGGTAAAAATCAAAAATAATTTCTTCATAAAAGATGACCTCCAATTCTTTTTTGATAAAAAAATAGTAGGCTCAAATTGTTAAAGAAGTTTTAAATTTAAATTAAAGTTTTTTAATATTCAAAAAAGAACCGGATTAAAATGAAGCAACTTTTTTATAACATTTTGGGGTCAGGTCTTGATTCTTGAATTGGATAATAGATCCCATATGATTCGTGATGCAACTACTCAAGAAGAAAATCTTATTTATTTTTATTACTTAGAGGAAGCCTAGACTTCTTGGGGAAGGGGATGTAAGCCGTGTAAGCGGGAGGAGGAATTTCATGATTTAAAAGTTAAAATCAAAGAGAAAGCTACTATTTTGAAAAAATGAAAGAGGGATAAAATCAAGATGGCTTCCTTGAGAGAGGGAGGGCTGGGGGAGGCAAAGGGTTTTGGGTCACATGATATTGTTCCTTTCTCATGGTGACATTTTCACAGAATAATTTCAGGGTGACAATATCACAGAATAATAACAGAGAAAAACAAAGTGTTATTGACAAAAGCTATACTAAGGAATAAAATTGCTAAATATTTAGATATCTAAATAAATTTAGGATCGGTTAAAAAAACTGGAATGAAACGGGAATCATTAACGTTCTTATTACGAAATGTCATTCGTGAACATTTTATAAGAATTCACTTTTTGTTAGGAAAGTTGGGGCTTCATAAAGGACAACCTCCAGTTCTTTTTATGCTCTGGGAAGAAGACGGTCTCACTCAAAAAGAAATAGGTGAAAATCTAAAACTCAGACCAGCTACGGTAACAGTCATCATCACAAGGATGGAAAGGGCTGGTTTAGTAAAAAGAGAGCCTGATTCCAGAGATATGAGGGTTTCTCGGGTATTCCTTACCGATAAAGGAATAAAGATACGCCAAAAAGTTGAAGAGGTCTATGAATATTTTGAGAAGGACTGTTTCGATAATTTCAACTGCGAAGAAAAAATATGGTTGCAACACTTGTTAAACAAGTTATGGAATAACCTCCGCACGGTCAATAGCGAAAACCATGAGGATGCAAGAATAGGTTTCCCCAAATAGACATTTATTTAAGTGAGTCCTTTTATTCTATTTCCTTTAAGCCCCGGATTAAAGTATTCAGGTTGACGATGGATTTGAAGATTGATTATGAACCAATCGGATCCCTCTCGTTCTTCATTTGTCCAAAAGGAGAGGTTCGGATAGGCTGATAACTGAGTATCTTTAAAGAATTTATATTTCACATTTTCATTTCGATGTATTTCCATAATAATCTACTCGATCCCGAATCCCAGGAGGTTATAGTATGGGAAAATTGTTGTCTTATTTGAAGCCATATTGGAAAATGGTCTTATTGGCTCCAATTCTAATGATTGTAGAGGTCATTACCGATCTTCTGCAACCGACTTTATTGGCAAAGATCGTAGATAAAGGCATAACAAATTACGATATTCACTTCATCATACGGACTGGACTGATAATGATTGGAATAGCTGCTATTGGGATGATCGGTGGGGTGGGGTGTTCTATTACCGCAAGCATTGCCAGCCAAAGTTTTGGTACCGATCTTCGTTCCAGCCTATTCAAAAAAATTCAAAATTTCTCATTTGCTAATCTGGATAAATTTAAAATATCATCGCTTATCACCCGACTCACCAATGATATCACCCAGGTGCAAATGATGGTCCTTATGTCATTGAGAATCATGGTGCGAGCACCATTACTCTGTATAGGTGGAATTATCATGGCAGTATCGATTAATACCCGATTGTCTTTGATTCTTCTCTTAGCCGTTCCGGCTTTGTTGTTAGCGTTTGTTTTTGTCATGAAAAAGAGCTTCCCTTTATTTACTTCTGTACAAAAAAAACTGGATCGGGTTAATACTGTGATGAGAGAAAACCTCTCAGGGGTTCGGGTCATCAAAGCCTTCGTCCGTTCTGATTTTGAAAATTCTAGGTTTGCCACTGCCAATGAAGATTTGATGAATACTACGATACAAGCTTTCCGATTGGTAATATCAATTATGCCATTGATGATGCTGATCATGAATCTGAGTGTGGTCGCAGTTTTATGGTTTGGTGGGTGGCAAGTCAGTGCAGGTACAATGAAAGTCGGTGAAATTATAGCTTTTATCAATTATTTCACTTTAATTCTGTTTTCCTTAATGATGGTGAGCGCTATATTTATTTTTATCACCCGTGCAAATGTATCTGCCAAACGCATTCATGAAGTTCTTGAAACTGAGATTGACATCACAAATGAATCAGAACCAATTTTAACTCCAATCAAGAAAGGCGAGGTTATTTTCGATCATGTTTCCTATGGATATGATGGTTCAGACGGCGATCCAGTTTTAAAAGATATTTCTTTTGTTGCGCATTCTGGTGAGATTGTTGCTATTCTGGGAGCGACCGGTTCTGGGAAATCAACTCTGGTTCATCTTATCCCCAGACTTTACGATGTCAATAAAGGACGGGTATTGATCGACGGAAAAGATGTGCGAGAAATCGATTTGTGCACCTTACGATCCAGCATCGGAGTGGTTTTGCAGGAGTCACTCCTTTTTTCTGGAACAATAAAGGAAAATCTGCGCTGGGGAAATGAGAATGCCACCGATGAAGAGATTATCGAGGCGGCAAAAATTGCTCAGGCACACAACTTTATCATGAGTTTTCCAGATGGGTACAATACTCAAATCAACCAGAGAGGAGTAAACTTATCAGGTGGTCAAAAGCAACGGTTAGCCATCGCTCGAGCTATCGTTAAAAAGCCAGCGATTCTGATTCTTGATGATAGTACGAGCGCTGTGGATCTGTCTACCGAACAACGAATTCTTAGATCGCTCAAGAGATTATTAAATCAATGTACAACTTTTATCATTGCTCAACGGATCAGCACAGTGCTCAATGCCGATCGCATTTTACTTTTGAGCGACGGGCAGGTTGTCGCCCAAGGTACCCATGCAACTCTCCTGGAGAATAGTTCGGAATATCAGGAGATCTATCGATCGCAGCTTGGTGAGGAGGTGTCGGTTGATGCCTGAACCAAAGAATTTGAAAACAACCGACATACCACTTCAAGACCGGTTGAGAAGACCAATTGGTGGCTTTGGGCCTGGACCGCATATGGTTTCTGCAGGACCAGGAGTAAAACCAAAGGATACCCGTAAGACTCTTAAACGCTTATGGGGGTATTTACAGCATCGTAAAACCATTCTCATCCTGGTTTTTCTTATGGTGCTCGTTACCTCGCTGTTGATGCTTACTGGGCCCTATTTAATCGGTAAGGCTATCGATGATTATATTATCCCAAAAGATTTTAAAGGTTTATTTTCCCTTATAGTGGTCATGGTTGGACTCTATGCCTTGATTTCATTGTTTACCTGGCTTCAGAACTATCTTATGATTGGCGTTGCTCAAAAGACAGTTCTCGAGATGAGGAAGGACTTGTTCAATAAGCTTCAGGTGCTTCCCATTAAATTTTTCGATAGTAATCCACACGGAGATTTAATGAGCCGATTAACCAATGACATCGATCTAGTAAACAATGCCTTGAGCATGAGTATCACCCAGATCTTTTCCAGTATCATCACCATTGCCGGAACCATCGTTATGATGGTGTGGTTAAGCCCCCTTCTCACTGTAGCGAGCTTAATCATTATCCCACTCATGATATTATGTACTAGGAGTATTGCCAAGCGCACCCGGAAAAATTTTCTTCAACAGCAAACCAAGTTGGGTGAACTCAATGGATTCATTGAAGAGAATATCTCTGGGCAAAAGGTGATCAAGGTATTCTGTCGGGAGTCAAAAGAAATCGATCGATTTGAAAAGGTTAATCGGGAATTAAATGGAATATCCATCAAAGCTCAAATTTATTCTGGCATCATCCCACCTCTCATGAATGTTTTAAACAATTTAAGCTTTGCAATTATAGCAGGTGTTGGAGGTTTCCTGGTTATACGTCATATCATTACGGTTGGAATAATAGCCAGTTTTATCACTTATTCCAAACAATTCACCCGACCACTCAATGAATTAGCCAACCAGTTTAATATGATACAATCAGCGATTTCCAGTGCCGAGAGAGTA
>JAAYUT010000168.1 GCA_012517485.1 Candidatus Atribacter fermentans | reverse complement strand
TTTCGATCACAGAGCTGACAATCCAGGGGATGGTTTGATAAAATCAGTTCAAGATTAGCCTTTCGGGCTTCTCGTACTTTTTTTGAAGCGGTGAGAACTTTCATCCCTTCCCGAACAGGTGTCACACAGGAAGCAACCAGATTAGGTTGACCTTCAACTTCTACCACACAGATTCGGCACCCACCCCAAGGGGTAAGACCTTCCATATAACACAGTGTAGGAATATGATATCCTTCCATTCGGCAGGCTTCTAAAAGTGTTAAATTTTCTGGGACATGACATTCTCTTCCATCAATGAAGAGAGTCACCAGCTTTTCGGGAGATTCTTTTTTGCTTCTATTTTGTATGACTTTTGCCATGCTCTTCTCTCCTTTCTCTGAATCAGACCTTCAAAGATTTGATTTTTTTTGGACTTTCCATTCGGCAAACATTGAGCGGACATCGTTTTTCAATGACATGAGTTTCAAATTCATCGCGGAAATAATCTAAACATCTGAGTAATGGGTTTGGAGCTGCTTGGCCTAAACCGCAAAATGAGGTTCGTTTGATGTGTTCACCCAAAAAATAAAGTTTTTCTAAGTCTTGAGCAGTACCCTTCCCTAAAGAAATTCGTTCTAAAATCTCAACAATTCTTTTATTCCCGATTCGGCAAGGTGTGCATTTTCCACAGGATTCATGAAGAAAAAACTCACAAAAATTCTTAACAATATCGACTATGCAGTGAGTATCATCAATAACAGTCAATGCACCAGAACCAAGTGCCGATTGATAGCGAGGGAGAGTATCAAAAGCCATAGGAACATCAAGTAAATCGGGAGTCATCGTCCCACCAGAAGGACCTCCGGTTTGAACTAATTTTAGCTCACGACCGTTTCTGATTCCCCCACCTGCTTGAAAAACTAATTCACGGAGAGTGGTTCCCATAGGAACTTCGATCAGGCCTAAATTGATCACGTTCCCGGTTAAAGTAAATACTTTTGTTCCTGGACAGGTAGGTGTTCCGATATGTTTAAACCATTCTGGTCCATGAAGAAAAATTGGTGGAATATTGGCAAGAGTTTCAACATTGTTGATAACCGTTGGTTTTCCCCATAAACCCTTTTGAGGAGGATATGGCGGTTTTATTCGAGGTTCTCCTCGACCACCTTCTATCGATTCTAAAAGTGCAGTTTCTTCACCACAGATATAGGCACCTGCTCCCTTTCGGATACCAATTCGAAAAGAGAATCCTGAATTGAGGATATTCTCACCCAAGAGACCATAATCCATCGCTTGGGAAATGGCTTTTTCCAAATGTCGTATACTTTCAGGATATTCACCACGGACATAAATAAATCCTTGGTGAGCACCGACCGCAAATCCGGCGATAGCCATTGCCTCCAAAATAGAATGAGGATCTCCCTCAAGAATCAAACGATCTTTAAAAGTTCCAGGCTCGCCTTCATCAGCATTACAAACGATGAATTTTTCGTCTCCCTGAGCTTTTAGAGTATATTCCCATTTTAAGCCGGTGGGATAACCGGCTCCACCTCGACCGAGCAATCCAGAGTTCTTTACTATTTGAATGGCTTCTTCCGGTGTACCAGATAATACTTTCCCTAAAGCCATATATCCGTCTCGAGCAATATAATCATCAATATTGGTTGGATCAATATAACCACTATTCCTCAAAACAACCCGCTTCTCTTGAGCTAAGGGAGAAAGCGGTTGAAAAGCTTGAGGAGCGGTTTCGGTTCGACCTACATACATCATGGCTTTGACCGGCCGACCTTTGAGAAGGTGTTCTTCAACAATTATTTTGACTTGATCAAGCTTAATGGGAGCATATACTACATTATCTGGAAAAATAACGACAAAAGGAGAAGGGAGACCAGCTCCAAATGAACCAGTGTCAAGAACTCGAATTTCTTGAGAAAGACCAACACGCTCAATCTCTTTCTCAAACTTTTCACGGATTTGAGCAGCACCCAACACAACCGAACTACTCGTCATTTCAACTAATACATGTGAACGAAAAAGCATAAATTAAAATCCCCCTCTCAGTCATCGATAAAGAGCAAATATTTCTCGAATACGTTCGGCATTTAAGTTTCCATAAGTGACATCATTAATCATCATTGCCGGTGCAACACCACAAACCCCAAGACAACTGGTCACTTCAACGGTAAATAAACCATCTTTGGTGGTTTCACCCTCTTTTATTCCTAATTCCTTTTTCACAGTTTCTAAAACATCTGTGGCACCTAAAACATGGCAAGGCGTATTTTTACAAATCCGAATGACATATTTTCCCACTGGTTTTGTTTCAAAAAAAGAATAAAAAGTAGCCACTCCGTATATTTTACTGGAAGGAATACCGGTTTTATGGGATATTCTTTCAAGAATATCTTTAGGGAGATAGCCATAAACCTGAGAGACGTCTTCAAGTATAGCCATCAATGGCGTTTTTTCCTCTTTGTATCGATCGATGATTTCATCAACCTTGGAATAGACTAACTCAGCTCCTATTGATTCATTCATTGCTCTTCCTCCTCCACCGCCACAAGCTGATGTAACTTTTTCACTTTCTTTTCTAAATCACACCGTAAGCATCTTCCTGCTTCCCGCTTGGCATCATCCTCACTCATACACATCTTTACTTCAGCAAAGCTACAGATTCGTTCCCTCACAGGTAATTCAGATAAATAAACTCTTTTTATTTCTTGAAGAACTGGTGGTTCTTCTATAATCCTCATTCTTTCTGGTTCAGCAATGAATTCTTCTTCCTCATCACCCCTTAAATTGCGGAGATATTGATGGATACTATAAGCAGCCTTTTTCCCATAAGCCATAGCATTGACAACGGTTGCTTCAGCTCCAATCATATCACCTCCAGCAAAAACACCTGGTTTTGAGGTTAAAAGGGTATAACGATTGACGCTAACGTTCCCCCATCGGTCGGATTGTAAACTATCCCCAAGCACGTCAATTTCGGGCATTTGACCAACAGCTGGAACCACCATATCACACTCAATTATCATCTCGGCACCCTCGATAGGAGTTGGTCTTTTTCGACCACTCCGATCAAACTCACTTAATCGCATTCTCTGGAGTTTTATGGCTTTTACTTTTCCTTTCTCATCCCCAACGATCTCCAACGGTGCCATGAGATAATGGAAAATAATTCCCTCTTTTTCTGCATCTTCGATTTCTTCTGGGATAGCAGGCATTTCAGAATGAGTTCTTCGGTAGACAATATTCACAACTTCAGAACCTAATCTCAAAAGAGTGCGGGCGGCATCCATGGCGGCATTTCCACCACCTAAAACAACCACATTTTTAGGAACTTCAATCTTGCCTCCTAAGTTGATAGTTTTTAAAAGGTCAAGAGCTGGAACCACGCCCTCAAATTGCTCTCCGGGAATTCCCAGAGGGGCACTTTTCCATGCTCCAATTCCCAAAAAGACAGCATCATACTTTTCCTGTAATTCGCTTAATGAAATGTCTTTGCCGATGGTTGTGTTTAAATGAATTTTTACACCCATTGCTCGTATTTGATCGATATCCCAGTTAAGCGGCTCTCGTGGTAATCGATAAGCTGGAATGCCAGCAGCTAACATTCCTCCTGCCACGGGAAGCGACTCGTAAATAGTTACCGAATACCCTTTCCTGGCTAAATAATAGGCACAGGTTAAACCAGCCGGCCCCGAGCCAACAATCGCTACGCTTTCATCTCGTTTACGATCCATCATCACCGGTAACATGATGTGATTCTTCATGGCGTAATCAGCTACAAATCTCTTTAAATCATCAATCGCTGCTGGTTCGTCAAGTTGGCCTCGTCGGCATTTTGCTTCACAGGGTCGATGACAAACCCGGCCACATACCGAAGGTAAGGGGTTGGATTCTCGAATCACCCGGAGA
>JAAYUT010000167.1 GCA_012517485.1 Candidatus Atribacter fermentans | reverse complement strand
TAAATTTGTATTTCCGTATTTTTTTTTCGAAATCTTCATCAAACTGTTATACGCCTAAAATTATAGTATAAAATGTGAGCATTCGGCGTACTTCGCAATACATGCCTTCTACAGAGGTAGCCCTCACAGTCTCCCCAAAAATTCCCTTAATAGCAGAGAATACGCTTTCATCAGCCCACCTCCTGCCATAGCCATGAACGATTTTCCAGCTATCGTACCCATACTTTTTGAATTCGAGAACAGATTCCGCTCAATGCCTGCAAAAATCCTTCAAGCTGGCGATATGGCAAATGGAGGAAGGTGTACGCCAAACCACAAAACTGTATGAACGTCTCTGGATAGCGATAGGGACGCCATTCTTGGACTTGTTCATCTTTTTGAGTTCATAATCTCAGTTCTTCACAAAATCGGTGCTCAGGTAAAACCAGCCTCTTTTAACTAATCGCTCATTGTATTCGCGCCAATCGCGTTTGTCCTCATAAGTCATGGTATAATTATTATATTTAACTAGTTTAAATAGTTAACCAACACAGCATACCGGTCAGCCATTCCTCGTTGATATCTATCAGTATGGCTTCGCCAAGCCTCAGAAGAGATGCATCATTGGGAAAGGCCCCGACAACTCGGCTTCTTCTCTTGAGTTCTTTGTTTATCCGTTCCAACCCATTGGTTGTCCTGATCTTCTTCTAGTGATCTTTTGGGAAAGCCCTATATTTGAGCCACAGGCTCGCCACTTTCAAGTTCAGCCACTACTGATATCTTGAACTCTCGGTCGTAGCGCCGCCTCGTCTTCTTCATGTGCACCCCTCCAATGGGCACCATTGCTTAACTCATTGTCTACTCTCGGAAGGGTGCAGTCCAAAAACACTATCGATATAGCTTCCCTAATAGTCAGCAAAATATACCTTGGCAACCTCGCGACCAAAATCTTTTTCGTCATAAGTAATCTTGGGTAGATCCATGTGAGGGATACGGTTGACGCCCGAAGAAATAAAAGAATGGATTTACAAAGATTTGTGTTATACAAGTAATTCTTATTATTCATCAGAGCAAATATATCCCATGTGGGAAAACGTTTATGCTATAATTGTAAGCGGTTTCTTCTATGTCTTTTTCACATCAGATGATTTAACAGATATGAGGAGAAGTATCATTTGTATCATTGGTATCGTTTTATCTCTTGGTTGGTTTTTAGTTGTCAGAAGATGCTATTTTTATTCAAATATCCGATCCCAAAAAATGCATAAGTTAGAAAAAGACTTGACAACGAAGATGAATTATAGTGTGAATCAAACACTACCCAAACAGGATTTCGAATGTTTTAAATTGTTTGACATGCAAGATATAATAGACGAACAAGATAAAAAAACCTTTTTTAAAATCGGCACGTGGATAATTAGAAAATACACTCCATTAGTTCTATTTATCATTTGGATAATTCTTCTAACAACCTGAACTCCGCCTTTTCTCTCAACCAATTTTTCCGATGACTTCGTTGTCGCACGATAATACCGAATGGTTTATATAGCATTATGGTTATTACTCTTAGCTATGACTTACATCGTCAAGCAGAAGATCCATGGCCGGACCTACGCTTACGAAGCTGAAAATTTTTGGGACCCCGTGAAGAAGCAATCCCGCCAGAAACG
>JAAYUT010000166.1 GCA_012517485.1 Candidatus Atribacter fermentans | reverse complement strand
GTACGAAAACTTAAAAACAAGACTACTTCCCCTTGGTTCAAAAAAGATTGTGGTATCAAGAGATGAGGAATATAAAATTAAAGGATTGTTAACTGGACATTGTGAAAATAGTCTTCCATTGACTCCGTTAATGCAGGGAGATCCATATATGCCCATGCCCAGGGAGAATATTAAAATTTCCGAATTGGAGGGTGAGTATGAAATTGACTATTTGATCAAGTTAAAAAAAACTAAGCATGGTCCTGATGGGGTGGATTTTGAAGCAGAGATGGATATATCCCACCTTAAAAGAACTTTTGATCAATCTGATAAGCTGTGTTGGTTAACGGAATGGTTTTTAAATGGCACCAATATAGCATATGATGGCATTATTTCTAATGAATTAGAAAAAAAATATACCAGAAAAATGAATAAACCAGAAAATCCGAATTTAGAACATTCAAGTGAATTAAATGTGATTTTTTCTGATTTGAGCGTTAATTATACTCAAGAAAACTCCGAAACAAAAGGATATCTGTTTGTTGAATTTCCAGATGAAAACGGTACCGATAAATATTTCACGATTCAATCAGTCCCTGATATTTATGGGCCTTCCTGGTCTAAGAATATCTCCATTGAATACAAAAGTAAATGGTGGATACCTACTCCTGAAGAAAGAAAAAAAATTAGTGAAATCGTTAGTTTTTTAATTGGCCGTCAATTAATCAGTATAGGATATACGAAATTTAATAAAAAAGGCAAAGTAATTGAAGATTTCGTCAACAGTCCCAAAATATCAGAAGGAATACATTTACAAGAGTTATGCAAATCAAAGTTTTATTTCAGCCCTGTAAACACACTTGAAGATGAAACATTTCATAACCTTAGAATTTATTTTAAAGAATTAATACCCAAATATTTTGCTTTAAGAGATGATTTAAATTTGAATGAGGTGTTAGGGAAATATTGGTTATCAAAAGCTATCCCTAATGAAGCGGAAATCATTATATTAGCAGCTAGTTTAGAATTACTTTTTAATTCATGGTATAAATCAAAAAATTCCAAGAGTCAGGGAAATTTTCTGTCAAAGAAAAAATTCCGAGAAGTTTTTACCGAGGAACTGGACCGCATTGAAAACAAATTAGATACACTGGAATGGCAATTCCCAGATTTCAAAAAGAGATTTTACAATAAGCTTGAGAATTCCAATCAAATGGGATTTAATGCTAGTATTCATTTTTTCTTCAAAGAAATCGGATTGAATATTGGTGAAATTGAGAAAAAAGCTATTCAGTCTAGGAATGATCCTGTCCATGGCCATATCCTGAAAACTGATGAGCTCGATGAGATGATCAAAATGACTCTTGCTTACCGTACGCTAGTAAATCGTACTATTCTAAAAATTTTAGGATATAATGGGGAATATGTAGATTATTACAGGGCAATCGATCCAATACCAATTGAAGAGTATATGAGGCATATTGATGAGCCTATTCAATAATTCTGATTTTTGAAAAATGATTGATCAAAATTAATATTAACATATCCCGTCGACTAGTTCTTTTATCTTGTCTTCTACTTTGGAACTGTTTTCTACTACGGTACCGGTTACTATTACATCTGCACCGGCATCAGCTATTTTACGGACGGTTTCTCCGTCCCTTATCCCCCCCCGACTATCAAAATAAGGTCGGTGGTCTTTTTTACTTTGGCTATCATTTCTTCAGGTACGGGCTGGTCTGCACCGGAGCCGGCCTCCAGGTAGAGGAGCTTCATCCCGAAAAACTCAGTAGCCATGGCATAGGCCACCGCAATATCTGACTTGTTCCGTGGTATGAGTTTTGCATCTCCTACCCATCCCACGGTTCCCCCAGGCTCAACAACCAGGTAGCCCATGGAAATGGTTTCAATACCCAGTTTTTTTATGAGTGGGGCTCCCAGGGCTGGGGCTCCGATTATCCAGTAGGGGTTGTTTGAATTTAGAAGGCTCATAAAAAATATAGCATCGGCGTACTTGCTAACACCACTTATGTTACCGGGAAACAGTATTATGGGAACATCAACATTCTCCTGAAGGGCTTTAGCAGTTAAATCAAGCTCAACAGAATCGGTTGTGGATCCGCCGAGCATAATACCATCTGTCCCACCGGCTATAGCATTTTTAGCTATTTCCACAGCTTTATCCGGACTTTGTTCTTCC
>JAAYUT010000165.1 GCA_012517485.1 Candidatus Atribacter fermentans | reverse complement strand
CCACAAGGAACTAAAGGCATAATTGTGACACGATCAGAAACATGAGTCGATTTAACATCTGAACCAACTTCAACGACTTCTCCAGCAAACTCATGACCGATAATGATCGGCATTTTATGAGCCCCTTTTACCATAACCCTGGCAATATCTGATCCACATACTCCACAAGCATGCACTTTGATTAAGACATCATGGGAATTTTGAATAATAGGAATTTCAGTATTGACACATTCTAAGTGACCGGGAGAAACCAAAGTCACTGCTCGCATAGTGGACTTCATTAAAAAACCTCCTCTTTATCTCATTCACTTGTATAGAATTCGGCAATAAGTTGTTCCTTGAATATTGGCTGCATTGGCTTCCTCAATATCAATATGAAAAGCCAACTTACATTTATCTGAAACTCTAATAATGACATTTTTAAAAATAACTCCATTCTCTCCTTTGGTTTCCACTTTTACACGTTGATTGTTTTTTACCTGATATTTTTCTGCATCCTCTGGTGTCATATGAATATGCCGTGCGGCGCGAATAGCTCCCTCTAAAAGGTTTAATGCTCCATTGGGACCTATCATTGTAATAGGTTGTGAACCAATCACATCTCCCGATAAACGAGTTGGAAGATTTAATCCTAAAACATATCCATCTGCAACTGTTAACTCAGCTTGATTATAAGTTCTCTCTGGGCCAACAATTCTGACACCTTCAATTATTTTCATTTTTGAACTCACCAAAGTTACCTTTTCATTACTTGCAAACTCACCCGGTTGGGATATGTCTCGAACCTTAGTGAGTTGATAATCTTTCCCAAATAATATATCCAATGCTTCTCGGGTTAAGTGCACGTGATGATTAGATACTTCAACCGGAATGGTAAAATCTTGATTGGAAGTTAACCCAGCATCAGTCAAATATTTAAAAACAGTTTCAGTAATTATCTCCGATAAAATTTGATTTTTTTCTCGACTTTTTTCTACCATAGAATTTTTTAAAATCCTTTATCCATTAACAATTTTTACACCTGAACTTGTTCCTATTCGGGTTGCTCCCGCTGCAATCATGGCTTTAGCTTCTTCAAAATTATGGATGCCACCAGCTGCTTTGATTCCCATTTTAGGCCCTACTATTCTTCTCATGAGAGCAACGTCATGAACCGTTGCACCCCCACCCGCAAAACCAGTTGAGGTTTTAACGAAATCATAACCAACCTTTTTGGCTAATTGACAGGCAATAACTTTTTCATCATCAGTTAAAAGAAATGTTTCAATAATAGCTTTCGTAATTGTTGTTTGACGACAAGCCCTCTTGATTGCTCGGAGGTCATCTTCTACCATTTTTATATTTCCTGATTTCAGAGCACCGATATTAATGACCATATCAATTTCATGGGCTCCATCTTCAATGGCTTGCCGTGTTTCATAAGCCTTACTTCTTGAATCATTTGCCCCTAAAGGAAACCCTACAACGGTACAAACCTTCACACCGGTCCCTCGGAGTTTTTTGGCACAGTAACTCACCCAATAAGGCTGAATACAAACCGAGCAAAAATGATATTGGATCGCCTCCTGACAAAGCTGATCAATCTGGCTTTGTTTAGCATCTGGCTTTAAAAGGGTATGATCAATATAAGGGGCTAAATCCATCGGGGCATTGATTATTATTCCACTCTCGCATTCATTGACAGTTCTTTTACCTTTCGTAACAGATGATGGTTTTTCCGTACCAGTGATCTCATTGAATTTTTTCATGACTTCTTGAGTTATTTTCGTGATCAGCTCTTCCTGATTCATAACAAACTCCTTAAATTGAGTTTTATTAATTTATAAATATTTTTTTTCAACTTCCATCATTTTGTTAATTCGTTTCCAATGCCTTCCACCAGCAAATCTGGTTTCAAGCCACACCTTTACCATTTCATAAATTTGTTCAATAGGATGGAGTGGACCGCCCAATGTAAGGAGATTAGCATCATTGTGCTCGCGGCTATTTACGATAGTTTTTAAATCATAACATAATGCTGCTCGAATTCCTCTCACCTTGTTACAAACCATGGACGAACCAATTCCCGCTCCATCAATCATAATTCCCCTTTCACAATCACCATTTTTTACTTTTAATGCAACCTTGAGAGCAAAATCAGGATAGTCAACACTTTCGGTATTATATGTTCCAACATCCGTCACTCGATAACCCAATTCTTTTAAAAAAACTTTTAGTTTTTCTTTTGTTTCGAATCCTCCATGATCTGACCCAACTGCAACTCGTAATACTTTATCTTTGGTATTAAGAGGGAGATTATTTGTTTGATTAGTAATGGTTGAGGAATATAAACCATTCACAACGTTATTCAAGATACGAAT
>JAAYUT010000164.1 GCA_012517485.1 Candidatus Atribacter fermentans | reverse complement strand
TTGTTAAAATTCAAGAATCAAGGCTTGACCACGAGAGGTGTGAAAATGGATTTCTTAACCAAAACCGATCTAAAGGAAATAATTCATAAATTAAAAAAGTTGCCATTCAAAGTAGTATTGGCTGTTTTGTTTGGTTCCTCGACTCGTGGGACACTGAGTAGATATTCGGATATTGATATTTTAATCGTTTCTGATGAGATCCCACCTCATCGACATCGAAGACAGAGTGAAATTTCACTTATAAAAAAATTAATAAACATAGACTGGCCTCTTGATATTTTGCTTCTTACTCGAGAAGAATGTTTTTCTAATTTTAATAACCACAATCCTCTATTTTTGGATATTGCTACTGAAGGGAAAATATTAATTGCAGAAGATGAATTTTTAGAAAAACTCATCGAAGAAACCAAAAAGTATATTCATGATCAAGGAATTGAAAAAACTGAAGATGGATGGAAATTTCCAGTACCATATCGTAAAGAAACCTTTTTGTCTCAAGTAAGCAACCGGCAGTTTGCCCATGCCATGCTCGATGATGCCAAGAGGGATTTTGAAATCGGAATTATAATTTTAGAAAAGGAATATTTTGATAAGGCTGTGTTCCATTTCCAACAATCGGTTGAAAAGTCATTAAAAGCAGTTCTGATCATGATGGGTGTTTTTGTTAAATCTCATTTTATTGGGAAAGCTCTGATCAAGGAAATCGAAGGGAAACAAATGCCAACTTTATGGATAAATAAGCTGCGTCATATAGCTCAATTGAGTGCTGAAATTGAACCCGAGGTAACTTGGAGTAGGTATCCGGGTATTGACAATAACAGCCTTTGGATTCCGGCTGAAGAATATTCACTCGAAGATGCCGAGAAAATTAAAGAAAAATGCCAAACGATCCTCAAAACATCGCAGGAATTTTATCATTGGTGGTTCAAAGCAGAGCAAAAATGAAATGATATTACTTAATTTTTTTTGAAAAAAGAAGGCAATTCAATAATCAAGACCTGATCATATTATCGAGGGGGAGATGGGGCGAGGGGGCGAAAAAGAATAAAGATAAGTGGAAAAAAGAAATCTCAAAGAAATTCAAGAATCAAGACCTGACCCCAGAGAGGTCTTCAAAGTTTACAATTTCGAGGAAATCTCCTTTAAATACCATAGCATAGATTCTCTTTTTGGTGAGCAGATCAACCGTTTCTTTGCTCATATCTAATCCGGCATAAATACCGATTCGGGTATACTCTTCAAGCTCTGGAAGAAATTGAGTTATTTTATCCAGTTTTTTGAGAAATCCTTCGATATATTCTATTCGATCGGGATTCGATTTTACCTCCACGATAAAAGCTTGCTTAGTCTTCTTTAAGATAGCCAATATATCAATCTCTAAAGATTCGTCATCCTTACGGATACGTTTATTCCTCTCAAGGATGTCACACTGAATATGAAAATATCTCTCTATAGTTTGGTCCATAGAGGGGAAGAAGATATCTTCCACAAGCGTTCCCATTCTATTTGCCAGATTACCCCACTGACGATTGAGGCTTTCAATGTTTTTCTTTGACCACTCTTTGAAATCTAACATCTCATCTTTGAAAACCCTCATCTCATTCTTGAAATCAGTCATCTCATCTTTGAAGACCTTCATTTCATCTTTGAAAACCCTCATCTCGTTTTTGAAATCTAACATCTCATCTTTGAAAACCCTCATCTCGTTCTTGAAATCAGTCATTTCATCTTTGAAAACCCTCATTTCATCTTTGAAAACCCTCATCTCATTCTTAAAATCAGTCATCTCATCTTTGAAGACCTTCATTTCATTTTTGAATGACTGAAGCTCCATTTCAGTCTTCTGTTGAATATATACTAATCTCATTAAGGCTTCTTCGAGTTTATCTACTTTTTGTTCAATTGCCACAAAATATCACCTCGCAGCTATATTATATAGCATGAGAAGAAATATTTTAAGATGCTTT
>JAAYUT010000025.1 GCA_012517485.1 Candidatus Atribacter fermentans | reverse complement strand
TTATGCTGATCCTGGTCTGGCAAAAAGGTGGATAACGGAGGGGGTTCAATTTTTCTGGGTTAACAGTGATATAAATATGCTTTTAACTGGAGCCAAAGCAGTCGTTGCAGAAATGCACCATACTGGGGCCAGGTCTTGATTCTTGAATTTATAACCAGTATTGATATTAAAAAATCAAGAAAAAGGCGGCTGGGAAAGAAGAAAGAATGAGATTCTCACGGTTTCTGAACACGAAGCTTAACTCTATTCCAATACTCAAATTCCTCCTCGTTTGACGGGAGAAATATTTCAAAAAACTCTATAAATACTTGCCCCCTCTATTCTTTTGAGGAGGCAAGTATTTTTATATATGTCCGATATATTCTGCCCCCATGGTGGTTAATTTTTAAATAAAATTATCCAGAAGAAAATAACTCTTAGGAGATCATCATTTTTGTAGTCTTGGTTATCTTGTCTACATCTGGAAGAGCTTCAAACTCAAGAGAAGCTGCAAAAGGGATAGGCACATCAGCAGCGGCAATTCTTCGTACCGGAGCATCCAAATAATCAAAACATTCTTCTCCTATCAAAGCTGCTACTTCGGCTCCAAAACCGGAACTTTTGCAGTCCTCTTCAATGGTAAGACACTTTCCTGTTTTCTGAACTGATTTGAAAATGGTCTCTTTATCAATCGGAGAAAGAGTCTGAAGGTCAATAACCTCAGCATCAATTCCTTCTTGAGCAAGTTGCTCGGCTGCATCAAGAGCAACATGAACCATTCTTGAGTAAGATATAAAAGTGATATCTCGACCTTTTTTCATCAAGTTCGCTTTTCCTAAGGGCAAAAGATATTCTTCTTCGGGTACATTTCCCTTTTTTGCGTAAAGTAATTTATGTTCAATAAAAATAACTGGATTCGTATTTCGAATTGAAGATTTGAGCAATCCCTTAGCATTATAAGGAGTTGAAGGCATCACAACTATTAAACCGGGAATATAACAAAATAAATTCTCAAGGCTTTGTGAATGTTGGGCTGCGCCACCCGTTCCTGCACCTCCCTGAGTTCGAAAAACTGCTGGTACTTTTGCCTGTCCACCCGTCATATATCGGATTTTCGCAGCTTGATTGATAATTTGATCCATCGCAATCGTTGTAAAATCAATAAACATAAACTCAACAACAGGTTTCATGCCTAATAAAGCTGCCCCAACGGCAATTCCGGCTATACCAGCTTCCGAAAGTGGGCTATTTCTTACTCTTTCAGAACCAAACTCTTTTACCAAGTTTTTGGTTACTCCAAAAGCCCCACCATGCAAACCAATATCTTCACCCATTAAAAACACTTTTTCATCACGAATCATTTCTTCACGAAGAGCTTCATTCAAAGCTTGCGAAAAGGTAATTTCTCTCATTGTTCTCCTTCTTTCACAAAAATATCAGTTAATAATTCTTCTTTTGGTGGTTCGGGACTATTAAAAGCAAATTCAACTGCTTGATCAATTTCCTCTTGTATTTGGCTTCTCGTTTGGTTAATGATATCCTGAGTTAAAATATTTCGGGCAAGTAAATCCCTTTCTATTCTTGAAAGTGGATCCTTTTGCTTCCATTGTTCTACTTCTTCCCTGGATCGGTAAACTTCAGGATCTCCAATATCGTGACCTTCGTGCCGGTAGGTTTTCGCTTCGATTAATATCGGCCCACCATTTTGTCGAATCTTTTTTACCGCTGATTTTGTCGTCTCATAGACCTGAAAAAAGTCGTTTCCATCAATGGTTATTCCTGAAAATCCATATCCCTCAGCTCTTTTTGCGATATCATCCAATCGACAAACATCACGGATACAGGTGCTAATACCATAAAGATTGTTTTCGCAAATAAATAAAACTGGAAGTTTCCAAATTGCAGCCATATTCATCGCCTCATGAACTGAACCCTGATTCGCAGCAGCATCACCAAAGAAACAGACAACTACTCGATCACTCTTTTGCAAACGAAGAGCATATCCCGCGCCAACTGCAATGGGTGTTCCAGCACCAACTATACCATTAGCTCCCAAAATCCCCAAGCTCATATCGGTAATATGCATTGAACCGCCCTTCCCCTTGCAATAACCAGTGCTTTTCCCCAATAGTTCTGCCATCATTCTTTTGACATCTCCGCCCTTAGCAATACAGTGTCCATGACCACGATGGGTACTGGTTATATAATCATCCCTTTGAAGTGCCGAGCATACGCCAACTGCAATAGCTTCTTCGCCTAAGTATAAATGAACTGGTCCACGAATAAAGTTCTTTAGAAATAAGTCAAGGACTTTGGACTCAAATAGCCGTATACGAAGCATATTTCGATAAGCATCGACATAAAGTTTTTCTTCTTTAGATAATGACACAATAAAGCCTCCTCTGGTAATTTTCTTTTCTAAAATACCGGAAAAAAATAAAAAAACGACCAAACAAAAATGAGAAAGGCACACCTCCCTTAAATTCCCCTTCTATGGGGGAATGAATTGAATAATTCCTCTCCTTGGAGGGGTCCACTTTCGCGGCGGGGAGGGTGTTTTTAGGTTTTTCCTGGTTAACTTAAAAAAAGAGAAAGAAACATATATATATAAAGATGAGATCCTCACGTGGAAAAGGGTCAGGGTGAGGAGGTACCTCATCCTCATCTGATGCTGCGAAGCAGCATGAAGATCTCTTTAATAAAATAGTAAGAAGCAAATTGCTTAATTTTTTTCTTTTCTCAACTTTCCCCACTTCAAGGGAGAAAAAAAACTAAAGGGATTTGTCATGACGAGAGACGAACGATATGTCAATCATTACATCAAGCTATCCCTTAATACCTGTCATCGATATCCCTTCAATAAATTTCCTTTGTAAAAATAAAAAAGCAATAATAGTTGGCAAAGATGCAATAATAGATGTTGCCATGATTAAACCATACTCTCTTGCCTCTGCACCCTCACTTACTCCCGACATGACACTCGATAACCCAACCGGTAAAGTAATCGAGCTATTACTCTGAGCAATGACCAAAGGCCAGAAAAAATTATTCCAAGAATTGGCTAAAGTTAAAATGACGAGCACGGTTATTGCTGGTATTGATAGAGGAACAACGACCTTCCAAATAATGGTCCATTGACTTGCCCCGTCAATTTTGGCAGCTTCGTTCAGTTCTTTTGGGATACTCCTAAAAAACTGGGTGAGCAAAAATACTCCTATAGCTTCAGCAGCCTGGGGAAGGATAATTCCAGTTTTGGTATCAATGAGGTTCATCCAACGGGTTAATTTGTACATCGGAACAGCTGTTGAATAGATTGGAACCATGATGGTAATAAGAACCAGAGTAAAAAGGAAATTTTTTCCTTTAAAATCCATTTTGGCAAAAGCATAAGCAATGAGGATATCACAAAACAAAGTCAGGAGAAGAGTAAAGACCGCTGTTACTGCACTGTTCTTCAACCAATTAAATAAAGGCAATAACTCAAAAGCGCGTTTATAATTGTCAAGGGTTATAGTCTTAGGAATCCAACGTACTTGACTCTCAAATACTTCCCATTTGGGTTTAAGAGAAGTTGAAACCATCCATAAAGTGGGAGCCAGAGCAATAAGAATTAAAACAATCATGACCACATAGAGAATGAGTTTTATCATAACTGGCATAGATTTTTTAAGTTTATCCTGCAACTGGACTCACCCCTTAATAAAAATCAAATGAATATTAACTCAAAGTCTGTTTATTAACTCTAAAAACTCCCATTGAAATGAGAAAAATAACTATAAACAAAACCACACTTATAGTTGATGAATAACCTAATTTAAACAAGCGAAAACCATTAATATAAAGATGTTGGACAAGAACCAGAGTACTGTATCGTGGACCTCCGCCAGTCATCGTATATACCTGCCCAAAAACTTGTAAAGAATAAATAATGGTAGTAAGAACAACAAAAAAAGTAGTTGAACGAAGACAGGGAATAATAACATGAATTAATCTCCGAAAGGAGCCTGCTCCATCAATTTCGGCAGCTTCCATTAATTCTCGGGGAACATCTTGGAGCCCTGCTAAAAATATTACAGTGTTGTATCCAATTGTCCACCAGACTGAAGCCATTACAACTCCTAACATTGCCGTTGAAGATGAAGTAAGCCAATATATTGGTTCAATTTTAAATAAGAATTGAAGGTAATAATTTAAAATCCCAAAATTTCCCTCTAATATCCATCTCCATAAAGCACCGACAACTGTAACCATGATGATGTAAGGCATAAAAACTGCTGCCCGAGCAACAGCTCTTCCTCGAAGAGGTTTGTTTAAAAGCAGAGCTATAAAAAAACCACCTATAACATTAATCGGTCCAACTAAAGCTAAATAGTAAAAGGTATTTTTTAATGCTATCCAAAAAAGTTTATCGGAAACTAAGCGACTATAATTTTTAATCCCTACATACTGCCCCGAACCAACTATATCAAGTTCATATAAACTCACAAAAAAGTTTGAAACAATCGGGCCAAGCTTGAAGATAAAAAACAAGGCAAAATAAGGAGCTAAATAAAGAAATGGAGATTCTACAATTTTCGTTAGAATATTTTTCTTTTTAGATAAGGATTGATTATTCATTTTTCTTTCCTATCAGTTTTGTGAAATCTCTTCTCCAATTTAAAAAATTTAACTTTATTGCCATTGATACCTTATCATAATTGGGGGGTTGAAATAGATGCTTTTCAACCCCCCCAAACATTTTAACTTAAATTAATAGCTCTCACTAAAAAATAGCATTCACTTCGCTGGCTGCTAAATCAAGAGCTTCCTTGGGATCTGCTTCGTCCAACATAACTGCTAATATAGCATTGAGAACTGGAGACATGGAATTGTCAGCTCCAAAGCTGGCAGTTTGAACGACCAAGGGCTCAAAGTGGATATTGTTAGCTTGTTCTATAAATACTTTGTAGTATTTATAATCGGGTAGGTTTTTATAAGCTTCGCTTTGAATGACCGACAAAGATGCCGGTATTTGACCTGAATTACCCCAATCAACACTGTGGGTTACAATATAACTTAATAGCTTTATAGTTGCTTCGATTTTTGTCTTATCAGCTCGTTTCGGAAGAGTTAGAGTATGTGAACCAGCCCATACTGCCGGTTTTTCGAAAACTTGAGGGAATGGGGCAAGAACTATATTAAGGTCTTTCTGTTCTTTAACTCCAGGAACCCACCACGGTCCTTCCATAAGATTGGCTACTTTCCCACTGAGAAAATCTTTATCAATGTCACTTTCATGTGGAGGAACAACTTTGTATTTATAGCTCAAGTCATGCATAAATTGGAGTGCTTTTACACCCTGTTCGCTATTAAAAGCAGCTTGGTTTTGTTCTTCATTCAAGAAAGCTCCACCTTCTTGTTGGAACAACCATCCAAACCAATAACGCATGGTATGAGAATGATTGACACCTATGGCTAAGCCGTAAACATCATCTTTGGTTGTTTTCTGCATCGAATCGACAAACGAATCCATAGTATTCCAAGTAATATTGGGATCGATACCAGCAGCTGTATACATATCAGCATTTTTATAAACGGCCATAGGATGGTAATCGAGTGGAATACCATACTGTTCTCCATTATAAAATTGACCTTCCCATACATTCACTGGGAAATCTTCTGGTTTAATGTTATTAGCTACAGCGATATCAGCAACATTCATTAACATACCACGTGATGCAAATTGTGAAATATCCGAAACATGCATTGCTAAAAGGTCTGGAGCTGCATTCGTCCCATAGGTTGTACTAAATTTAGTAAATACTTCCGTCCAAGGAGCAGTAAAAAATTCCACTTTTATATCTGGATTTTCTGCCATAAAATTATTTACGATTTTTTCCATCCCAAATTTATCTGGGCCAGTCCATCCACCCCAAAAACGAATGGTTACTGGATCGGCTGCAATAGCCACACTTCCTAATAAAAAAACTGCCAAAATTCCAAGTAAAAGAATTTTCAATAAAGATTTCATGAGCTTTTCCTCCCTTTTTTAATTTTTATAAAAATAAAATATAAATTGTTCTTAAATAAAAACACCCCCTTTTCCTTGGTATTATTGAAGAATGATATGGCTTTTTAGAATGTCCAACCAATTTTCAACAACTCTCATAATTGCATCTCTGGATTTTTCCATAATAGACCTAGCTTCACCATAGGAATTTAAACCTTCATGAGCGATGGTATCAACCAGTGTTCGTCTTAAATCAGTTCCAACATTTACTTTAGCCACTCCTTCTTCAATGCACCGATGTACATCTTCAACTGGTATTCCCGAACCTCCATGAAGAACTAATGGTATATTGGTTTCTTTTGATATTCGTTTCAAAGTATCAAAATGTATTTTTGGCTTCTCAACATAAACACCATGAGCTGAACCAATTGATGGAGCGAAAGTATGAATTCCAGTTCTTAAAACAAAATCTCGGGCTACCTCCGGATCGGTAATCTTGAATTGAGCATCTTTTTGAGTAACTGCTTCGAAAAATTCGTGTGTTCCTAAAATCACTCCCAGCTCACCCTCAACAGGCACTCCAAACCATTGGGCAATTTTTACTACTGATCGGGTTTTCTCGACGTTTTCTTCATAGGGGAGCTGAGAACCATCAAACATTATCGAAGAGTAACCACACCGCAAGCATTCCTCGGCTAATTCAATCCGAGTACAGTGATCTAAATGAAGAATAAATGGAATGTCAAATTTTTTGGAATAGATTTTCATCAAGGAAACGGCAAATTCTGGGGGGAAATACTGAATGTCTACTTCTCCGGTCGCAATAATAACTGGGGATTTTTTCTTTGAGGCTGCCTCCGTAACTGCATGAAACATTTCGTAATTAAAAACATTAAATGACCCCAAAGCAACTTTTTTTTGTTTTGCTTTTAAAATTAAGTCGAAGGGCGAAAAATAAAGCATATTTTCTCCTTTAAATTCAATT
>JAAYUT010000163.1 GCA_012517485.1 Candidatus Atribacter fermentans | reverse complement strand
GAAAAACCAACGCAGAGGGAGATTAAAGATTTTATCTGGATCATTTAAGATAAGATCCAATCCCTTTTGTTCAACTAATCGGGAAATAAAAGCAATGAGTGGTAATGAGGTGTTCTTTCCTTTTAAGTCAGGAAAAAACTGTTGATAAAAAGCGAGTTTATTTTGGCTTTTTGCTTCCAGCTGATTGATGCTATAAGGATAGGGAAGATTTTCCTCGGTAGCCGGATTGAATAGATCGGTATCGATTCCATTAACAATTCCAATAATTGGTTTTCGTAGCCCAATAGCTCGGATAAGTCCATCCAACCCCTCGCCTCCTTCAGGGGTAGCTATTTCACGAGCATAACTGGGACTCACAGTGGTGATAACATCAGAGAAGACTAAACCGGCTTTTAAAAGATTTATATTTCCGTAAAACTCGAGATAATCATGAGTAAAAAAATGACCAGGTAAATTGACAATTTTAAAATGTTCACTACTCCCAATGCCTTGATAAGCTAAATTATGAATGGTGAAAACAACTTTTTTAGGTTTTTTCCGATATGAAGGCCAATACATTTTAGTATAGGCACAGAGTAAAGCACTTTGCCAATCGTGACAGTGAAGAATGAAGGCTTCCTTTTGAGTCCTCACTATAAACTCAAACACAGCTCGTGAGAAAAAAATAAAGCGTTTTAGGTCGTCACCAAATCCGTACATTTTTTCCCGGTTAAAAAAATCTTCTCCAGCTACTGCTATAACTTGAAGGTTATTTTCGTTTCGAGTGAGATAGGAAGCTTTTACTATACCCTCTCCAAAGGAGAAGGTGATATCCTGTTCCAGATGAAACTGATATTCACTAAGGAGGGAAGAATAAGCGGGTAAAAAAAGCTTGATAGAGAAATCATGTTTAGGAAGATATTTGGTGAGCGCTCCAACTACATCTCCCAGTCCTCCGCTTTTTGCAAAGGGATACGCTTCACTGGATACCATAATGATGTCCATTCATTGTCCTCCTGTCTCCCTCAATGAGATAAAAAAGAGGGGTAAATTCCATTTCCACTCCCCTTTTTTTATTGGTTATTAGTAAAAAGAGGAAGAGATGATTGATGGATTTCCTTTCTTTTTTTCATCATTCTTTCTTTAAATTTCACCAAATCTAACTCATCCAACAACGCAAACAGTGATTTCCATTGAACCCGCTGAAAATTCCAAGCCTGAAAATTGATTTCGATGGGTATGGTATCAATAATGGTCGCTAACTGGAGACTGAGTTCAATTTGTTGAGCGTGGTCCTGAATGGCTTTTTGGATTCGCAATGGAAGTTCATCAAAATGATTGAGAATACCCTGCCAATTATGGTAACGTTTTAAAAGGTCGAGGGCAGTTTTCTCACCAATACCAGGGAGCCCAGGAATGTTATCAGATGGATCGCCTGTCAAAGCAATAAAATCAACGACCTGCTGGGGTGTTATTCCATAATGATCTTCCATGGTTTTTTTATCAATTTTTTTCAATTGGGTAACTCCTTTTACTGGTTGGAGAAGAATGGTTTTATCATTCACTAATTGTAATAGGTCAAGATCTGAAGAAACCATTGCGATGGTGAATTGTTCGGGAATTTTGTGACGAAGGCTTCCAATGAGGTCGTCACCTTCAAAACCTGGCATTTCAATCCACTTTAATCCAAAGGAAAGGATTAAATCCTTGACGAATTGAATTTGGGGTATTAGCTCATCCGGCATGGGTTTTCGCTGGGCTTTGTATTCTTCGGCAAGTTGATGTCGAAAGGTTTTTTGAGGATGATCAAAAGTCGTTATGAGGGAAAAAGGATTAAAATCTTCGATTAATCGAAGGAGCATATTCCCAAATCCCAAGACAGCACCGGTTGGCTTCCCTTGAGATGAAGTAAATCGTGGCATGGCATAAAAAGCTCTATAGATAAGCGAGCTCCCATCTAATAACATGACCAATTTATTTAAGGTTTCCATAGTTTATCCTTTTTTTAACAAATAGAAACAGGTTGACAAAAGCTTTGAATTGGCTATAATTTCTACAACGAGGGCCGAAGTGGCGGAATCGGCAGACGCACTAGACTCAAAATCTAGCGAGCTCCGGCTCGTGCGGGTTCAACTCCCGCCTTCGGCACCAGGTGTTCCAACTGAATCATTCAAAATCGGTATCAATGTAAAATCTTGGGCTTGACTCATCATGATTCCGATGATCTACTGGTCCACTTTCAATGCCACTTGCCGTAATTTTGATTTCTATTTGAGTTGTATTGGCTGATTCTTCAGTTTTCACGCCAGCTTGCTTAGCAAAGATGCTTTGGTATAAGACTTCAATTTTTTTCTGCATGGTCTGACTTTGGGGATAATAATTTGTAACGTCTTTAATGAGTTGAAAGATCAGCTCCGAATCTTCAGGCAGGTTCGTGGCGGCTAAATCAAGAGCTTTTTGATAACTGATATCGACTTGATCTGAAAGCAAACCACTGATTTGAGAACTGACCCAACGGAATAAACGAGCGGCTAAAAAAGCTGAAGTAAAGTCATTTTGCCTGGAAATTGCCAAACCATATGGGATGATAATATCCCAGGGTTTATCTCGGTAGGTTTCAGGAGACCCATTTTGATAGAGAAATACATTTTCTAAGTTTTGTCTCTCTTGGTTACTAATTCGCACTTGAGATACGGCATAGGTTCGCCATTTTTTAAATGCTTCCAAATGACCAGGTTGATTCTGGAGGATTATTTTCCACTCATTGATTGCTTGGGGAATTTGTTCCATCATTTCATATGTTTTTCCCAACCAATATCGGGCATCCCAATAATCTGGTTTAATTTGAATAGCCTGTTGATAAGATTCTTTCGCTTTTTCATAGTTGTTTTGGGAGAAATAAATATACCCATTTTTATAAAAGGTTTCTGCATCTTGGGAATAAGCTAATGGTTTTAAACATAGGCCTATGAGCCCCAAAAATAAAAGAACAAGACAAAATACACTCCGATATCTCATCACCATATCACCTCATCCAGCCAGCCAAAATCTCTTTTTTTGAACTCCGTCCAAAACTTCAAACAGGGCTTTTTCAAGTTCCTGATTCCAACTCACTCGATATTGTTCACCCATTTCAATCCCCCATCGTTCTTGAATGCCAACGATATGGAGAACCACTGGTTGAGTCCCATTGTGTCTTTGTAAACAATCTTTTAAACTATAGAAAACCGAAAGAGGATCATCGGGTTTGGATATTTCAATATGAACTGGTTTTTCATTTGGTTTCTTTTTTTCCAGGTCAACTATTTTTTCCACAATAACTTTATTGACCCCGGAATCTAAAATATCTACTCTTCCTTCTACGCAGATGACATTCTCTTTTTCAAGGATATTTTGAAGTTGATCGGCAATTTTTGGGAAAAAGATGGTCTCGAGAGTTCCTGTTTCGTCTTCAAGGGTGACAAAGTACATATCTTTCCCAGTTTTGGTAGTGATTTTCCTTGATTCAACAATAGCTCCCATAATTCGTACCATGGCTTTTTCTTTCATCATTTGAACTTGCTCAAAGGGAATGACATTTAAAAATGGATACGAGGCAAGAGCGTTTTTGACTGGATGATCACTGATATAAAGGCCGATCATTTCTTTCTCCATAGAGAGCAGGTCCCGGGTTCGAAATTCTGAAACATCCCGGAGAGAAATTGTTTCCTGCATAATTGGCTTTAAATTGCCAAAAAGAGTTGCCTGTAATGGGTGATCTCTTTTCTTTCGTTTGGCATAAAAATGGATGATTTCTTCTAATGAGCTTAAAAGTTGATTTCTGTTGTGATGAAGGCTATCGAAAGCTCCAGCTTTGATGAGACTTTCGATAACACGTTTGTTGATTACCCTTTGATCTATCCGTTCCATGAAGTCAAAGATATTTTGAAAACGAGCTTCTTTTCTCCTTGTGAGGATTTCGCTCACCGCATTTTCACCAACATTCTTAATGGCTGCCAATCCAAAACGAATTTTCTTTTCTCCAACAACGGTAAAGTTGGCTAAGCTCTCATTGACATCTGGGGGAAGTATTTTGATAGAGAGTCGACGCGCTTCCATGATAAATTTTGCTATTTTGTCAGTATCTTCTTGAATGCTCGTTAAGCAGGCAGTGAGATATTCGGTCGGATAATGAGCCTTAAGATAAGCAGTTTGATAAGAAATAAAAGCGTAGGCGGCGCTATGTGATTTGTTGAATCCATATCCAGCAAAATATTCAATCAGATCGAAAATTTCAGCAGCGGTTTTGGGGTCGTGACCTTTCTCTTTTGCTCCCTGAATAAACCGGTCTCTTTGTTGTTCCATGACATCAGCTTTTTTCTTCCCCATTGCTCGACGGAGAATATCAGCTTGACCTAAAGTAAAGCCTGCGAATTCACTGGCTATTTTCATGACCTGTTCTTGGTAGAGAATAACACCATAGGTTTCTTTTAAGATGTCTTCCAAGCTTGGGTGAGGATAGGTGACTTTGACTTTTCCATGTTTCCTTTTAATGAAATCGTCAATCATTCCACTTCCCAAGGGTCCGGGTCGATAGAGAGCTAAAAGTGCGGTCAATTCTTCAATCACAGTTGGATGGAATCTTTTAAGGAGTTCCTTCATTCCCGAGCTTTCTAATTGGAATACCCCAGTTGTTTCCCCTCGTCCCAATAATTCATAGGTATCCGGGTCATCGAGAGAAATTATATCTATATTTATTTTTTCTTGGGAGGTTTTTTTAATAATATTTAAAGTTCGTTCAATAACGGTCAAGGTTCTTAAACCTAAAAAATCCATCTTGAGCAAACCTAATTCACCTAAGGTATCCATGTCGAACTGAGTGACGATTTCATTATTGGTCATTTTTTGAAGTGGAACATATTCGGTCAGAGGTTTATGGGAAATCACTACTCCAGCAGCATGCATAGAGGCATGACGGCAGAGCCCTTCTATTCTTTGAGCGATTTCTAAAAGTTGAGCAACGTTGGAATCATTTTTAATCATTTTTTTTAATTCGGCATTGGTATCAATTGCTTTTTCGAGAGTCACACCAGGGAGTCCTGGAATGAGTTTGGCGATTTTATCAACTTCTCCATAACTCCACCCCAATGCCCGACCGACATCACGAACCGCTCCTCGAGCCATCATTCGACCAAAGGTAATGATTTGTGCCACATTGGTATGACCATATTTCTTGGAAACGTACTCAATAACTTCTCCCCTTCTTTCAAAGCAAAAGTCAATATCGATATCAGGCATACTAATTCGTTCTGGATTAAGAAAGCGTTCGAATAGAAGTCCATAACGTAGTGGGTCAATATTGGTTATTCCCAGTGAATAAGAAACTAAGCTACCAGCCGCTGATCCTCTCCCCGGTCCGACCATGATTCCCTTTTCTCGAGCATATTTGACAAAATCCCATACAATTAAAAAATAAGCATCATAACCCATATCGTTAATAACCTTTAACTCGTATTCTAACTGGGTTCTCACTTTTTCAGGTGGTGGATCTCCATAACGACGTTGAAGACCCTCAAGACAAAGGTGTCGGAGATATCCTGGGACATCAAATCCCTCCGGTACTGAAAATTCTGGCAAGAGGATTTGACCGAGTTCCAATTTAACATCGCATGATTCGGCAATTCTTTCGGTATTTTCAATTGCCTCAGGAATCGAGGAAAAGTCGTGCATCATTTCTTCTGGAGTTTTAAGATAGAATTCTTGGGTCGGAAAACGAAGCCTTTTTGGATCGTTAAGATTGGTAGCGGTTTGGATGGCCAAAATGATATCGTGGACTCGGGCGTCTTCTTGGTTGAGATAGTGAGAATCGTTGGTGGCTACCAATGGGATTTTTAATTTTTTCCCAATTTGAATTAAAGCTTGATTAACCTTGGATTGTTCTGGTATTTTATTTTCTTGTAGCTCCAAATAAAAAGCATCTTTTCCAAAAAGCTCTCGGTATTCTGCAGCCAAATTTTCGGCTTCCTTGGTTTTACCAGTTAAAATAAGTGAAGGAATTTCTCCAGCTAAACAAGCGCTGAGGGCGATGAGCCCTTCCGAATGTTCCTGTAATAAAGCACGATCAATACGCGGTTTGTAATAAAAACCTTCGAGAAATCCTAAGCTAACTAACTTAACCAAATTCCGATAGCCGGTTTGATTTCGAGCTAATAAAACCAGGTGGAAAGCGCTTTCTTCACCCTTGGTAACAGTTTTCTCAAAGCGGCTACCTGGAGCAACATAGGTTTCACACCCGATTATTGGTTTGATGCCAGCATTGAGCGCTTGTTTGTAAAAATCAATAACACCATACATCACTCCATGATCAGTGATAGCTAATGCTTGTATTCCAGTCGTTTGAGCTTTTTGGAGTAATTCTTGAATACGAATTGACCCATCCAGCAAGCTATATTCTGTATGGAGATGGAGGTGAGAAAAGTTCATTTCGTTACCCCTCGGCCGATAGTTCTTTATTGAGGATGCTTTTAACCAAGTCAGGATTGGCCTGCCCTCGGGTGACTTTCATGACTTGACCAAAAAGAAAATGAAAGGCTTTTTCTTTCCCTCCTAAAAAATCAGCGACACTTTGTGGATTTTGTTCGATAACCTGACGCACAATTTTTTCAATTTCTTTTTCACTATTAATTTGAGCAATGCCCTTCTTTGCCATAATTTCTTTGGCTCGTCCCCCGGTTTGAAACATCTCTTCCAGGACAGCCTTGGCAATGGTTCCACTGATTTCTTTTTTGTCAATCATCTTCAATAATTCCATAAAAGATGAGGGTGAAATTTTACTTTGTTTGATATCAATATCAAGAATATTTAGATTTTTTAAGACTTCAGTTATGGTCCAATTGGCAATAAATTTTGGTTTATTAAGTTCTTGAATACAATTTTCAAAGAAATCAGCTAATGATTTATCTTGAACTAAAACACTAGCATCGGATTCGGTGAGTTCATAATCGATCATAAATCGTTCCTTGCGTTCTAAGGGGAGTTCGGGAAGTGATGATTTGATTTGATGAATAACTTCTTCCTTCACGATATAAGGGAGAAGGTCGGGATCGGGGAAATAACGATAATCTTCAGCATCTTCCTTTCCTCGCGAAGAGATTGTAACTTCATTCGTTTCATCCCAATGGCGTGTTTCTTGTGGAACGGAACCGCCCTCTTCTAAACATCTTTTTTGCCGATCGATTTCGTATTCTAAGGCCCGAAATACTGACCGAAAAGAATTCATATTTTTAACCTCGACCTTAACCCCCATAAGGTCGGGGTGGGTTGAAATGGATATATTGGCATCACACCGTAAGGAACCTTCCTCCATATTTCCATCGCTCACTTCAATAAACCTTACCAAATCCCGAAGAGCAGTTAAACACTCCCGGGCTTCTTCCGGATGATGGAGATCAGGCTCGGTAACTATTTCAACCAGGGGAATCCCACACCGGTTAAAATCAACACCAGAGCAATTTTCTGGAAGGTTGATTCCTTCGTGGATAAGCTTCCCAGCGTCTTCTTCAATATGAACTCGTTTAATCCGAACTTGTTTTTTTTCACCTTGAGTTAGAAATTCAAAATAGCCATTTATACCAATCGGAAGGTCATATTGAGATATTTGATATCCCTTTGGAAGATCGGGATAAAAGTAGTTTTTTCGATGAAAAACGACCTTCGGAAGCAATTGGCAGTGGAGTGATGAAGCAGTTCGAAGAGCCAATTGCATGGCATGATGATTCATAACTGGTAATGAACCTGGCAGCCCCAAACAAACTGGACAGACCAAGCTATTAGGTGGTTTACCGATATAATCGGTTCCACATTGACAAAAGAGTTTCGCTTGGGTGAGAAGTTGACAATGAACCTCTAAACCTATGGTAATATGCCAATTCGCCATCAAAGCACCTCCTTTTTTAGATTGACTGATTTGATAACAGGAGGTGGAACCGACAACGTTTTTTCTAAAAAGGTTGCAAAGCTTAATATTTTTCCTTCTTGAAAGGGTGCTCCCAAAACTTGTAATCCAATGGGCAGGTGTTGATGATACCCACAATTTAATGAAAGTGCTGGAATGCCTGCCATAGCTGAAGGTATTGTAAAAACATCGGCTAAATACATTTGATAGGGATCATGGCTTTTTTCTCCAAACTTAAAAGGTAAATGAGGTGTTACTGGAGTGAGAAGAATATCGCATTTTTCAAAACAATCTTCAAAGTCTTTTTTCACTAAAGTCCGAACTTGCATTCCTTTGAGGTAAAATTCATCGTAATAACCCGAGCTTAAACAATATGTTCCTAAAATAATTCGGCGAAGAGTTTCTTTCCCAAATCCGGTGGTTCTGGTCCGAGTATACAGGTCTTGTAGATTGAGGGGATGAGAACACCGATAACCATAAGCAATGCCATCGTAACGGGCTAAATTAGAAGAAGCTTCGGCTGGGGCTACAATATAGTACGCTTCTAAAGCGTAATCGGTATGAGGAAGCGAAACCTCAATGATTTCGAATCCCTCATTGGTGAGAATTTTGAGGATTTCTTGAATTCGTTGGGTAATAACCGGATCGACTCCAGGATTGAAATATTCCTTGGCAACTCCCACTTTCATTTTTTTGATTTCATTCTCCGGTAGGTCATCAGAAAATGAAAAAGGAGGATAAGGAGCGCAAGTTGAATCTCGGTTGTCTTGACCACTAATTACGGTAAAAAGTGTCAAGGTATCTTGGACATTGCGAGTTAGGGTTCCAATTTGGTCGAGGGAAGAAGCAAAGCTGATTAATCCATAACGAGAGACACGTCCATAGGTAGGGCGCAGACCTACTATTCCACAGAATGCTGCCGGTTGACGGACTGACCCGCCGGTATCTGAACCCAGTGCTAAAGGGGCTTCCAGAGCGGCTACGCTCGCTGCCGATCCCCCACTGGAACCTCCTGGTACTCGACTGGGATCAAAAGGGTTTCTGGTTGGTCCAAACCCACTATTTTCTGTTGAAGAACCCATGGCGAATTCATCCATATTAGTCTTTCCCAAAAAGATACCCCCAGCTTTTTTAATTTTTTCTATCACGGTAGCATCAAAAGGTGAGCGATAATTGCTGAGAATTCTCGATCCACATGTTGTTGGCAATCCTTGTATGCAAATGTTATCTTTAATAGCCATGGGAATACCATAGAGAGGGGGAAGGTCAGCCTCCCCAAGTTTTTTTTCTTCCAACTCTCGAGCCCGTTGCAGGGCACCTGTTTCATCGATTGTCAAAAATGCTCGGAGGGAAGAATCGAGAAGGTGAATCCGATCCAGAAAGAACTGAGTAATTTCAATTGGGGAAGCCTCTTTATTTTTATAAACTTTATGATAGTCTTTTATAGTAAAATTTTTAATTGTGTCGATATCCATTTCATTCCTCCTGTTTGTCAACCACTTTTGGCACAATAAAATATTGATCAATAATGGCTGGTGCCTGGGAAAATAATTCTTCTCTTCCCATCCATTCCCGAGATTCATCAGGATTGGTTGGAGGTTGGCTCCAGGAGATGTGAGAAGTGGGTGAAACCTCCTTGAGTTCAAGGTGATTCAATTTATCAAAATGAGAAAGAATATTATTGATTTCTATAAAAAAATGTTCCAAGTCGATATCAGGAATAGACAACTTGGCAAGAGCAACGACCTTTTTTATTTCCGACAACGAAATTGTATCTGACAATCGACCCACTCCTTTCCTGGTGAGGTAAATTCTATTGTCAATAACTCTAATCAGTTCATGTATGAAATTGAGATGGTCTTACAATACCATATTATTATAGTGAAAAGCTTTCCCGTTTTCAAAAATCCGAATGGATTTTCTCCTCAAACTCAGTCTCGGTTAACAGAGGAATATTTTTTTTTAACGCTTGTTGAAGTTTTGAACCAGGTTGTTCACCTACCACTAAATAGTGAACCTGAGAAGAAATCGTTTTGGCGACTTTTCCCCCCCGGGAAACCACTAAATCCTCGGCTTCTTTCCGAGTAAAATGGCTCAGAGTTCCGGTAAAAAGAAAAGTTTTTCCTTGAAAGAACTCTTGGGTTTTAATCGGTTTTTCCTTTTTTTTCTGGATGGGATAGACGCCGAGGGTTTTCAATTCCTTAATCAGTTGGAGGTTTTCGGGAAGAGAAAAGAAATTGATGATTGATTGCGAGACCTTGGGGCCGATTCCATCGATATTGAGGAATTGATCCTCAGTTGCTCCAATCATTTGATCCAATGATGAGAAATGGTCGGTAAGAATTTGAGCAATGTGCGCTCCAACATAAGGAATACCGAGTGCATAGATAAATCGAGCTAATTCTCTTCTTTTTGATTGGTCAATGGCTTGAATCAGATTTTCTGCTGATTTAGGGCCCATTCTTTCCAAATCGATTAACTCCTCACGCTTTAAACGATAGAGATCGGAAATGGTACGGACTAAACCAGTTTCAATGAGTTGGCCGACTAATTTTTCACCAAGTCCTTCAATATCCATGGCGTCCCGTGAAGCCCAGTGAATTATTTTTTCCTTCCGCTGAGCCGGACAGTTTATATTGACGCATTTCCATGCGGCTTCTCCAATTTCTCTTTTTACTGGCGCATGACAAGCTGGGCAGGTGGTGGGCATTTGAAAAATAATTTCCGAGCCCGTTCTTTGTTCTGGGATGACTCGAATCACTTCTGGGATAACATCTCCGGCTCGACCGACCAAAACCCAATCACCAATGCGAACATCTTTCCTTTTCATTTCATCTTCATTGTGAAGGGTAGCTCGTTTTACCATGGCACCACCGATGTTAACTGGTTCTAATATTGCAACTGGAGTGAGGGTGCCTGTTCGCCCAACGTTCACTTCGATGTCGAGAACTTTGGTCAGCTCGGTTGTTGCTTCGAATTTGTAAGCAATAGCCCATCGAGGGCTTTTACTGGTTGACCCTAAACGAATTCGATCGGGAATCGAATTCAGTTTGATGACTAACCCATCAATTTCATACTCTAATTGTTTGCGTTGATTTTCCCACTTTCGATGGATAGCGATGACTTCATCTATGGAGGTAACCATCTGAATATGATGATTAATCTTGAATCCTAATTCTTTCAAATAGTTTAGAAGTTCCCATTGAGTGAGAGGATTGTAACTACTTTCAATCAAGGTTGCCCCATAGGCAAACATTTGAAGCTCTCGAGTAGATGTTACCTTCGGATCAAGCTGCCGCAGTGAACCGGCAGCAGAATTACGAGGATTCGCAAAGGGAGGCTCACCTTTGGCAATGCGATCTTGGTTCAGACGATTAAAGGCGTTTTTTTCCATATATATCTCGCCTTGAACCTCAATTATTTTGGGAATTTTGTCTCCCAATAATCGAAGAGGTATGGTTTTAATAGTTCGAATATTTGGAGTCACGTCTTCTCCGACCAATCCATCTCCCCGAGTGGCTCCGTGAGTGAGAACTCCTTCTTCATACCTGAGATTGATTGCCAAACCGTCAATTTTTAATTCAACGACATATTCAATTCGATTTTGATTGAGAAGTTTTCGGAGTCGTTGGTCAAAGTCACGAATATCTTCCTCTAAAATAGCATTATTCAGACTCAAGAGAGGCTGAGCGTGGAGAAAGGGCGGGAATCCCTCTTGAGGTTTTCCGGCAATCCGTTGGGTAGGCGAGTCGGGCGTTTGAAATTCAGGATGGTTTTTTTCCAATTCTTGGAGTTTTCTCATCAAAGCATCATATTCATCGTCAGTTATGGTTGGTTGATTGAGAACATAATACCGATAGTCATGTTGTCGTATGATTTCTCTTAATTTTTCTATTTCTTGACGGATCGTGTTATTTTCCATAGGAAGGAAACCGCCTCATTAAAAAATTTCTTTTCGGACGATGGTCGATTTTCGATCTTGGCCAACTGAAAGAATAGCCACAGGAATTTCTATAAAATCTTCTATGAATTCAATGTAATCACGGGTTGCTCGAGGGAGGTCATTATAATATTGAATATTTGAGATATCACTCTCCCACCCTTCCAACTCTTGATAAACGGGTTGAGCGATTTTCCAATCGTAAGGTTGAATTGGTAGCTCTGAAGAAATACGGTTTCCAATGCGGTAGTGGGTGCAAAAGTAAATTTTTGAAAAGCCACCTAAGACATCCAGTTTGGTTATGACCAGAGAAGTCAGGGCATTAATCTGGACTGCATATTTGAGTACTACTCCATCCAACCAACCACAGCGCCGGGGTCGGCCAGTAGTTGACCCGTACTCTCCTCCTCGTTCACGCAAAGCCTCACCGGTATGATCGAGACATTCGGTTGGGAACGGTCCCTCTCCTACTCGAGAAGTATAAGCCTTACAGATTCCAATTGACTGGATATCAGAAAGGGGACCTAAGCCGGCTCCTAATAACGAACCAGCAGCAACTGGGTGAGAGGAGGTGACATAAGGATAGGTTCCATGGTCTAAATCCAACATTGTGCCCTGGGCTCCTTCTATAATTATATTTTGATTGGTAGCGAGAGCATCATGAATAATTGGTAAAACATGGACGATATAGGGTTTTAATTGCTCAGAATAATTTTCGAATTGTTCGAATATCTTTTCAAAAGAAAGCGGAGGTTTTTCAAAAACCTTTTCGAGTAAAATATTTTTGTAATTTAAGACTAACTGGAGTTTTGCTTTTAAAGAATCCATATTAAAAAGGTCGACAGCACGAATCCCCCATCGGGAAACCTTATCTTCATAAGCAGGACCGATTCCTCGGCCGGTTGTTCCTATACGAGAGTTTTGACGAAAAGACTCCTGAAGTTGATCGAATAAACGATGATAAGGCATAACCAGGTGGGCTTTTTCACTAATAAACAATCGCTGAAGGGAATCTTCCCATCCATTCTCTCGCAAGAATTGAATTTCTTGGAGGAGGTCAGCTGGATCGATAACCATACCATCTCCTAAAATACATTTTATATTCGGATGAAGTATTCCTGATGGAATCAGATGAAAGACGTACTTCTTGGTATCAACGACGACCGTATGTCCAGCATTGCTTCCTCCTTGAGCTCGAATGACCATATTGGCTTTTTGGCTGATAAAATCAACTATTTTTCCTTTTCCCTCGTCACCCCAATGGGTACCAGAGATAATTGCGAGAGGCATGAATAATTCCTCCTCTTTTTATTTTTCACACATTGTTCATGTGCACTTGAATTTTTATTCCCATTCAATAGTCGCTGGTGGTTTCGAAGTAATATCAAAAACCATCCGTCCGATGCCAGCAACTTCGTTCACAACTCGGCGGGCGATAACATCTAAGGTTTCGTATGAAATTTTTGCCCAGTCCGCAGTCATCCCATCTTCACTCATAACAGCGCGAAGAACACCGACATATTTATACGTTCTTTCGTCGCCCATAATTCCAACGCTTCGAACAGGAACTAGAACCCCAAAGGATTGCCATAGTTTTTTGAAAATTGGCGAATTTCTTAACTCCTGATAGATGATGTAATCCATATCCCGTAATATTTCCAATCGGTTTTCGGTGACTTCGCCGATAATTCTAACCGCAAGACCTGGACCTGGAAAAGGTTGTCGCCAAACAATTTCATCAGGAATTCCT
>JAAYUT010000162.1 GCA_012517485.1 Candidatus Atribacter fermentans | reverse complement strand
TCTTGAAAAACGTCCTGAGGAGCCTGGCAAAGGAGTGCAGAAAGATAAGAGAAATTGGTCACAGGTATATATAAAACAGTAGTTTGGAGTTGAAAAACGAAAACTCGACCCTGATAGGTTCCCTGGAGAATAACCCTCCCCTTGGTTAAATTCATCCCGGTTTGAGAAGAACTGGGGTCAGTTCGATAATCTTGGTTGACAATTTTTAAGTCTGGGATAGAAGACTGAATCCAACCGGAAATCTGCTGAGCATAGGCCTGGGCATCTTGCAGTGTACCTTGAACCGGCAAAAAGGCCGTAAAAGCCGTTAAGCCACTTTGATCCTCAGAAAAAACAATTCGTTTATTCCACGTATCAATATTAACAGCCCAATTCGCGGGATACTTGACTGTACCTACAATCATTGGATCGTATCCGAAGGTTTGGGCTAAATCCAATTGTTTCCACTGAATGACAGGTTGGTTTTCTTGAGGTTGGATAGGGGCTTCGGGCTGCAGACTTGGTAAAAAAGGATTCGATGGACCAGTTGTGGTTTGATTTTGCTCATTTCCTTCAGGAATGAGAAGAGTTGGAGTATCTTGCCCTGGTCTTTGTGAATTTTGGTTAAGAGCTGGCAGTTGAAGGGCATTGACATCGGGGAGGGCATCCTGAGCAATACTGAGAGTAACCATTGAAAGCACCAATGACACTATAATGAACAGAATTTTAGTAAACATTTTGGATTGCATTGATATTATATCCTCCTTAGTAATACATATTATAAAGAAAGAATTAATCGAAAAACAGCTAAAGCATTAATTGGTATCTTTTCATTATTTCTTAAGTTCAAGAAAATTTTTTGTTTTCAGAATTTCTATGACAAATTTTAGACTTCATTTTTAACTCCGTCAATTCTCATTTATAATATTTTCTCTGTTATGGTATAGTATTTTAGGAGGAGTTTGTACAGATATGATTTCCTCTTAAAGGAGAAAAATTTATTGAATTCGGTCGAGCGTTTATTTAGTAAAAATGAGATAAAAACTCTTGAAAATATTATTGATACTGCGATAAAGGTTTCAAATGCCCAAACTGGTTCCTTGTTATTGGCTCGTGATGATGGGAGCTTATTTATTGCTGCTGGTAGAGGTTTGTTGGATAAGTATATCGGATCTCAGATAGAATTGGATAAAAAAACAGTTTCAGGGTACGTTTTTCAAACCGGAAAACCTTTTATAATTGACGATAATAACATTAGCCAATTTTCACGCCGCAAAGAAAGAAAGAGTTATTCAATCTCTCTTCCCATCAAAAAGACCACTAATCAAGTGGTCGGAATTTTAAATTTAAACCGTTCTGATCAATCTTTTGAGAAAAAATCTATTCAACAATTAGAGGCTTTTGCTACCAATATTGCAATACTACTTGAGGAGAACAGTCTCCGTCAAGAAAGAGAACGAATCATTATTGCTCTTTCAGAAATCATAGAACTTTTTTCATCATCATGTTGCAATGATAGCTTTAATGAGGTTTTCGAGAAAATATATTATGCAGTGAAGATTTTAACAGGAGTAAAAAGCTCTTCGGTATTCAGGCTTTCGAAGAAAAGACCTTACATTGTTTTTTCAAAAGAATGGCCAAAAGGAATGAATTGGAAAAAGTTTGATCAAATAAGCCAACAAATACAAGACCTCATTGACCAAAAGAAGGTTGCTTTCATTAATTTTGACTCAAAAACGCGTTTACTTTTTATTCCATTCATTTCTATAAATCACCCCCCTTTTTTATTCATTGGAATTTTTGGAAAAGAAATAGATATCATTGATTATTTGGTTCTTTCAATTGTAGAAAATATGGGAAATTCAACTTTAGAGAACATTACTCTCTTCAAAAAAAGTAAAAAGCTTACTCAGGAAAGAGAGCGAAATCGTTTAGCTAGAGAGCTCCATTATGGTTTAGCACAAATATTAGCATCGACCCAGATTTATCTCCATTTTTTGGAGAATGCCCTATCAGAGGACAATCGAGAGCAAATAGAAATTTTAAAAAAAATAAAGTCGTTGAATTCTTTGGGGATTGAGGAATCGCGCTTTATTCTATCTGAACTCAAAGGTAAACCGATTACAACTGCTCAATTCAAAGATAAAATTAATGAAATGACCAATCTTTTCGTAACTCCGGGAAATAGGATTGGTATTGATTATCGGGTGGAAACAGAAAAAATCCCCTATAGAATTTATAAAATGATTCTAAAAATATTGCAGGAGACCTTATCGAACATCCAAAAACATGCTCAGGCTGATAAAATTACTATTCATGTTGCGAATAGTAAACGTCAAATAATTCTTTTCGTAGAAGATAATGGAATAGGTTTTGACCCGGAGATTATTGATGAAAAAGGTGCTGAACATTTCGGTCTTCAAAATCTCCGAGAAAGAGTGAGAATTTTAAGGGGAAAATTTAAAATTGACAGTAAACTTGGGAGCGGAACGAAAATTATGGTAAAGATTCCTTATGAAGAAAATGAATCCAATCTTTCTTTAGAAGGATAAGATCAATGAAAATACGAATTGCCCTCATAGATGATCACCCAATTTTTTTAGCTGGTTTGAAACGACTTTTAGAAAGCAATGATTCCTATGAGGTAAGTTCAATTGCCAATAGTTATAAAGAAGCATTGGAAAAGATTAATTTCGATAATATTGATATAGCTTTGGTCGATGTGAATATGCCTGGTGCGAGTGGTATTGAGTTGTTAAAAGCTATCAAACAAAGGAGTAGTAATTGTCGAGTGGTCATGCTGACTATTGAAGAAGATGAGGAAACAATTTACCGAGCAATGAAAGAAGGCGCTCAGGGATATATTTTAAAGCAGGATTCTCCTGAGCGTTTATTAAAAAGCATTCAAGCTTGTGTCGATGGAGAAATTTTGTTAAGTAATCAGATTTATTCAAAAGTAGTTGATAGAATAAGAAAAGTTAGCCCTCCCGAAAGTGATCAATCGATAATATTTTCTACCTTAACCGACCGTGAGATTGAGATTACTCGATTAATAGTTCAGGGAAAAAGTAACCCTGAAATTGCTCAAACTTTGTTTATAAGCGAGAGCACAGTAAAGAATCATATTAGTAATATACTCCATAAATTAGAAATGAAAGATCGAGTTGAACTAGCTATCTTAGCAGTCCGTGAGGGTATAGGTTAAGCCTCTTGACAACCTTGCTATAATTCCTATGGTTTTTGGGGAAATTAAAAAATCTTCGAGGAGACCTACTTATGTTAAAATCAGTTCTCTTTGATATAGATGGGACAATTACTAATACTAATCCAATTTTTTTGGATGCAATCGTACAAACTCATTATGAAATGACTGGTCAACAAAAGAATCGCGAGTTTTTTCATTTTTCTTTGGGTATTCCCAGCCCAGTTACCATGGGGATTCTTGAGATTCCTCAGGAAATAAGAATGCTT
>JAAYUT010000161.1 GCA_012517485.1 Candidatus Atribacter fermentans | reverse complement strand
GCATTTGATTGAGAAGTGAAGATTGATTGATTTCAGTTTCCTGGATAATCTCGGTTTTTTCCTTAACTCGTTTCAAAGTTGCCTCTTGAAGAGTTTGGGTTTGGGTTGTACTTTCTTTAATAAGAATAGAACCCGTGGAAGTTTTTTGAACCAAAAGAGTTTGGAGAGGTTCAATATTGGATATTGCTTCATCTCCGAAATCAAACCAAGAAGTATCAACTTTGTCTTTGATGGGTTGATCGCTAATAATTTTTTGCAAAGAACTATAAATTTTTATTCCAGCTGAAACCACATTTTTCACTTTCTTTAGGTCGTCAAGGAGATGATTCGCTGATACATCAGATTGAGGAGCTGTACCCTCATAAACATTTTCGGGAATCAAAAAAGAAGAACTTTCTCCCGTAATACTTTCTCCTTCTACCCACCACTGACCAGGTAAATTCCAAGGGAGACTTTTGTAAAGAAGAGCAAGCTCGTACTGGTTTGAAGCGACAAGATAAATAACATCTACCTCGTCCAGCGAACTTCCAAGGATCAAACTTTGAAGTTGAGGTTCTAATCCTCCTCTTTTCCATTGGTTACGCATTCCGATGGTATTGATGCATCGTACAGTATAATTGACTCCGTTTATGTTGTGGAAATAGTCGTAACTCCCATAGGGTGGAGGCCAGCTATTTGCCGATGTTGAAAGTGATGTTATGATCTGTTCCAAAATCTGACCATTAAGAGGATGATTTGGGCGTGGTAAAAGGCGAGGGATCCATTCCTGAATTGGACTGAGAGTTTCGATAATAACACCGGAAACAGTAATAGGAGAATATGGAGGCTCTTGAATGATCGCAATAGCTTGCTGATTATTATGAAAAGTGATGAATTGACTGGTTTTGGCGGGAAGCTTGAGCGGTTCGAAAGTAATTTTGGAGCGAGATTTTACAAACCAAAAGGGAGTGAGTTTAATAAACAATGAATTTCCAGGAGTTAAACGTTCACCTGGCAATCTGACTGAAGCATAGTAAAGGTGATTACCCTGAGGCTGAGCCAGGACTTGATCAGAATAGAGAGCAGCATTCCAGGGAAGGATTGGTCCAAGTTTTGGACTTGGGCTTGAACTCGAAGAAGATAAGGACAGGTTTACCTGATGGTCACTTCCGGGAAAGTGAATGACCTGATCGGAATGAAAGATCTCTACTAACCAGGCGAGTTGGGTAAACCCATCTCCCGGAGAAGAGGGGAGCTTGGTCTGGTCAGCATCTTCTTCAATTCTCCATTGAAAGGTTAAGGTTCGGTCGAGAAAATCATCGCTTCCTGGAGCCTCGACCACCATATATCCTCGGTGAATTCCGGTTTCAGTAAAAGAACACACATCGATGGGTTCAACGTTGTTAACCAAACCAACTCCAACGGCAGTATTGGAATTATAATAAAAATCAACATATTCTTGATTTTTTTTGATGGTGAATTCATACATTCCTAATAATTCGTCCATTGTATTCGGTTGAAGGGTATTTCCTTCAAAGGAGGTAATGGCAAAGGGTGGAGGAGTTGGCTCTCCTTTTCCGGAAGAAGGAGGCTTAAGATGTAACTGTGATTGATTATCGGTGGGAAGGGTGGGGATATTGATATCCACCAGATTATCAAAATCTTCCTTTAGTTGGTTTTTGATTGAATTCCAGGAGGGAGTATCAAATTGATTCTCGTTTTGTAAAGAAAATTGCACAATTTGGGAAACAGGTAAAATGTTAAAAATATTAAGTTCGCCGGTTTGGCCTGGAAACAACATTGAGTTGGCCAGCTCTTTATTGTGCTGAGTTGACGTGACTTCGCTTTCGATGATTCCTTCTCTTCCCAATTCATGCCAAACTGTTTGTTTTTGACGGTTTTCATCTTCTACAAAATAATATCGGACAGTATGACTTCCTGGACCACCGATCCCATAAAAGCAGAGCGGGAGAGCTTTCCCTAACATGGTGGGATAATATATTTTATACCAACATTCCTGATAAGTCATACGTGGTGCAAGGTCCTTTCCATCAATGACCCCATCACCATCAGAATCGGGATTATTTAAGAAAGTAGAACTAGAATCGTCGTTTTCGACCAGTATTTCACGGATATCTGGCATCCAGTCTTGATCTTCATCTCTCATCACCAAAAGATTGAATTCTGCCTCCACGAGGTTGCTTGTTCCTTGATCGGCAATCAGAATTTGGTCACTGCGCGGAAGAGCACAACGGACTGTTACCGATTGAGACACAACATCAGGGCTTTGCCACAAAACAGTGTTTTGAGATTGAGAATAGGTGCCGGCATCAAAAGAAATGTGTAAGAGAGCATGAGGAAGAGCCCGAGGTTTCTCTGGATTCGTCACGTCGACGACGTAGAAATGGAGCTGGTGTTGAGTATTAGCAAAAAAGTAGGGAGTGACCAGAGTGTTGAGATCGGTTTGGATTTCAATTTGAGAAAATTGACGAGGATCAGTTCCCAATGCCAGCTCTTCGCTATTGCTGATTCCATCACCATCATCATCAAAGGCAATCTGGGCGATTGATTCACTAGAATTTCCAGCAGTATCCCAGGCTACAACCTTGACTTCCACACCTGCATCCCGATAATCACTGGAAAGATACCAGCTTGCTAAAATTTCATCTTGAGGGATTTGTTTTTCATTGAAATCAAACGAGGCTAAATTGACTTGATTCCATCCACGTTCGCTCCCAGCTTTTCGGTACCAGACCTTATAATAATCAAAGTTTTTTTCTTCAATATGTCCTTTGAGAGTCAATTGATCTTGGGTGACGGTAATCATTCCCGATGAGAAAATGAATACTTTGGGAGGAATATTATCGATTTCGACTTGACCATGAGCCAAAATTAATTCTTGACCGATGGACCATTTTTCGATGCGGATCGGTCTGGGCTGAAAAGGAAACCAGTCAAATTCCATTATTTCAAGTTCGTTTTCTTGTGCTAGGAGTGCGGGAATCATAAAAGACCAGCCAGGTTCTTGTCCTAAAGACCATTGAAAGTTCCCCGCCCGATCATAGGCAACTACCGACTGAAAATAAACCTTATAAAAAAAATCTTTGCCAACAGCAAAAGGGGCTTTAAGATCATCTTCGATCGAGTAATCCATCCGGGGAACAATCCCATTTTTTTCATCTTCCAGATTTCGAGGAACAATCAGTTGTACCATATCGGTTTTCAGGTCCAATTCACAAAATGCTGGTAGGAAATCTCCTTTTTGGTTTTGATACATGACCTGAACATAGATACCATCTTCAGGAGCAGAGACAAGAGGACCAAAAAATCCAGGTTTTTCTGCCCAGTGGTGGGATTCATTGGTGGTTTTCTCGTGAGTTGTTGTTTCCCCTTCCAGGGAAACGGTTTTTACCGCTTGACCTTGAGAGTCAAAAATCCAGATCTTCCCTGGGTATCCTTCGGAGAATATCATATTCCCCTCTTGATCAATGAACAGGCCTCCCCAGCCACCCGATGGGGTCTCTTTTTTTAATTCTAAAGAAATAATTTTTTTGAAAACGCCTGTGGAAGAGAATATGGCTACTTGATTCATTCCTGGTAGATATAGATCGCCATCCGGACCAACATAAACTCCCTTTACTTGTTGTGATGAGTTAAAATAAGCCCATATTGGAAAGACCTCTTCGATTGTTCCATCATTGCTTATGATCACACATCGTTCTAAGGCATTATCTAATACGATCAAACGATTTTGGTCAAGACGAGCCATCCCGACGGGACTCAGGTAGGTATCGGGTGGAGTCGCAATTTCAGAGAGAATGTGGCCGTCTTGATTCATGGTGACTATTCGGTGAAAACCCTGTTGGTCAGCGATGTAGCAGATATCATCCTTGATGATTAAGGAACGAATACAACTAAAGTCTCCAGGTAATCCCCAGGTATCAAGGACCTCGCCTTGGGGAGAAAGCTTGCAAAAAAGAGAAAAGGATGGAGAAACTTTTTCTTTTAAAAATTGAAGAGGATGGAGAAATTGAGATGTTGCAACCAAGATTGAACCATCAGAGAAAACCCCTATTTCTCCCAAAGCTGGGAGTGGGATAGGACCTCCACCGTAGATGTTGGTTATAGTTTGGATGAGAGCGCCATCCGGTGAGAAAATCTTTATCATTCCCACTGGCATGCCATTTTGAAATTCCATCAAAGTGACATAGAGACGTTCATTTGGTCCAAAAGTGAGATCATATATCTCTTTATGAAATGACTGGTTTTCAATGATTGGTATTTCTCGGAGAAAATTGCCATGATCAGAAAAAGTTACAATGCTTCCTCGATCTTGACAACTGATGAATATTTCTCCACTGCTGTTTACTGCTAATTTGTCTCGAAAGTCGATATTTATTCCGAGATCTTGAAAGTTGCAGAGGGTTATTTCAGAATTCTGGTCAGAATTAATTTTAAAGAGATGATTCGTGTTGATTCCGATAATATCTCTAAGGGGAGATAGCGCTAATGCAGTGATAAATTTTTCTTTTCCCAGGAACCGAATAAAATCCCCATTTGGATTCAGGAGTTGCAAGGGGCAACCCTCGCTAGCTATTATCAAGTTATTATTATTGTCAACAATCAAGGCTTGAGGTTGGTAGATAATGGCTTTTTGTTCTTGACGAAGTGTTCCAGTTTGTCGGCCCAGCTGAACTGGAGTGGATACTTCGATATCGTAAACTTGAGAAGGGAGAGCACCATTGCAGAACCCATTCCACTGAGAACGATCAAAAGACATATGTGCAATATTGGCTCCCTGATATCGGTTAATATCTTTTGGTAATATTTTATCAACGAGTTCTCCTTCTGAATAAAAACGAAAAATTAAAGGGATTTCTCGATATAGTTTCCCCCCAATTTTGGTGATATCTTTCTCTTCAGGGCTCCATGCCGGCGAAAAAGGATTGGGATCGACGGATAAATCGCTAAACATAAGGTTTGTGTCGGTTGGTGCCGAGCGTCGGATAATGATTTGGTAGTCATGCAATTTTTCTCCATCCGTTGATTGAGTAAAAACATGAATGGAATTGGACCCAACTTCAAGAGGAATGGGAGCGGAGGGAGTTCCACTAGAAACGGGAGTACCAGAGATCTCAATCACTAATTCAGTACAATTGGCAATTGGAGTAATGGCGATGGTCTCAGTTTCATACCCAACACTCACTTCATACAATTTTATTTCAGGATCGAAATGCGGTTGGAGATAACCATGGTCGAGTATCAATCCAGTAAGTTGGGGATTGGGACAAATTAGATCGAGTAAATGCACATCAGAAGTATGGCTTTGATTACAGCTGTTGGTAACAGTAAGCGAGACCGAAAAACGTCCATAATGAGCATAATTATGAGTAATGGTTGGCTGTTCAGACTGCTGGCTGTTCCCATCGCCAAAATTCCAGAAATACTCGTGTATTGATGCACCAGAACCGGGCATTGATCCACTACCGTTAAACTCAACTTGAAGGGGGTTTTCCGAAGAGAGCTGAACGGTGAAGCTCGCTATAGGATTTGGGCAGGGGGTTTCTGTGGGAAAAGGAGGAGTTGGTGTCTCAATTGGAGGAGGAGTTGGTGATGGAGTTGGT
>JAAYUT010000160.1 GCA_012517485.1 Candidatus Atribacter fermentans | reverse complement strand
TTTTTTTAAAAATTAAATTCACTGTTCATAACCAATTAAGATAAAAGGAGCCCAGAAATAAGGATGAGGATATTTGTTTAAAATAACTTTTTGAGCCATTTGGAGGGCTTGTGACTTTGAATAACCCTGAAACCAATATTTATAAAAATAGATGAAAAGTTCCATCGTTGACTGATCACTTACGTTCCAAAGGCTAGCAATTAGCGATGGAGTACCAGCATAAAAGAAAGAGCGACTCAGACCAACTAAACCTTCGCTTGGGCTAAGCTGTCCTAAAGCGGTTTGACAAGCACTCAGAACCACCAAATTTGAAGATAGAGAAAGTTGGAATACCTCATGGGCAAAAAGGAAACCATCGTTTTTTTGGTCAGGAGCAAGAACAATAAAACTATACATTGGGAATTGTTCGTCAGAAAGCGCATGAGTCGAGAGATGAATAATATCGAATTGAAAAGCATTTTGTAATAATTGAGTTTCAGTTGCTTCGGGGCCAATATAAATAGTGGGTTGATTAAAAAGTTGCGCGATTTCCTTAACTTCAGTTTCCGCGCCTGGGAGAGGGATAAAGGAAGGGTCATTGATGGCTGGGTTTCCAAAAGCAAGAAGTGACGATTTCTCAGTCGATTTTTTTTGAACTGAGTAACAATAAGCATTTAATGATGGTGCATAGGAAACGGCATAATTCTCGACAAGATAATGTCCATTTGCTCTGAGAACTTGAAAAGGAATATAACTCAATGAACGGTGAGGGATAATAACTATGTGTTTCTTTTTGTCAAAAAATCCAAGGAGAGGTTCAATTATTTTTTTCGAAAGATCATCAATATTGGAAAAATATTCCTGTGATTTATAGTCTGATAAGGAACCTCTTAATTGAAAAATTAATGGTTGAAGGTTTTTTTCTCCCAAGGGAAGATGAATTGTTGCGAAAGAATCATTACTCATTATCCAAATCAGGGTTTTCTCTTCGAGTACATAATAATCGATAATTAAAACATCTGGGTTAATCTGAGCTTGGAGTTCTGATAAAGGAAAAGTATTAACAGTCATCAATGATAAGAGTTCAGGAGAAATAGTTTTATAATCAATTAAGAGAGTATTTAATTTATTTTCTACATCCTGGAGTAATTGGTTGATTTGGAAGAGTTCCAAGGAATTGGATGTACTTTGGCTTTGGTTGAGGAGTTCGCTTTTTTTATTTTGAAGAAATTCTTTTGTTCCATATAAGTTTTGGATGGTTTCGTACATTTCCTGATCTTTTGGTTTGACCTGGATATCATGCCCAGAAACAATATCAAGAAAACTCCTCGATTTTACACGTTCAGAAACATCAAATGCTTCAATATTTCTTCCTTGCCGGTTTAGTTCTTTAATGAGAGTATCATAGGCTGTTAGTCGATTTTCAGTAAAGCAGATTTGATCTTTAACATTTTCCATCTTACCTCGGGTTTCTTCGATTACTTCAATGGCTTCATATAAATATTGAATAGCTTGGTCGTTATCCTGGTTTTTTAATGATACTTCTGCTAATCCTAAATGAGCGTAGAAAATTAATGGAAGATTTTGAGTTTTCTTGGCTCCTGCCAGTGCCCGAGAAAAATTGAGTTTGGCAGGTATTATTCGATCATTTTCTAATTCTATATATCCCAAGTTAATCTGTGCCTGGGCAATGCTCGAAATCAGTGAATGGTGGAAGTATGTTTGAAGAGCTATCAATAGAGATTTTTTCGCTGATTCTAAATCTCCTAACTGAAAATTTAAATTGGCGAGATTATTCATAAGGTCAGCGATTTCAATCTCCATGTTTAATTCTTCGAAAATAGCTAAAGCTTTTTGGTAATAATCAAATGCTTTATGTTCATTCCCACGAGTTTTATATATCGTCCCTAAATTCGCCAGAACTTTTGCATGAGTTAATATATCATTTTGTATTTCTGAATGTTGCTGGGCTCGAATTAGGTATTTTTCTGCATCATCAAGTTGTCCTAAATGCCAATAAAGAACACCTAAATTAAAAAGGACTCCAATATCTTCTGGAATTCCAGCTTGATTTTGATAACTAAGAGCTTCTTCCAAAAAGTAACGCGCTTTTCCAAATTCACCCAATTGCGTATAGATAACGGCAAGATTATTCTGTACCCAAAGACGTTGATAGGTTAAGTCCATTTCATGGATTAATTGTTGGCAGCGATTCAATGATTGGATTGCCATTTCAAATTTATACTTGTAATTGGCAAGGAATTCAGCATAGTTAAGCCTTAAAACAAACTCAAGAAAGCGATTTTGATTTCTTTCAGCAAGTTTGAATGCCTCAGTAAAATGTTGCTGCGCTAAAGTGGTATTTCCCTTCATGAGATAAATATGTGCGAGATGATTGTAAGCTAAGCCAGTAATTTCGGAAAATTGCCCATTTGGGTCGATTTGGATTATTTCTACCCACTTTTTTTCGGCTTCTTCAATCTTTTTTTCATGGTAAGAAAGCACACCCTGATTGAGCAGAGAGGAGACTTTTCCGTAATCATCATTACTTTGCTCAGAAAGAGCAGTTAATTTTTCGGTATAATTCTTAGCATCCTGCCATAAATTTAAATTTTGGGTTGTTCGTATCATAACCTCTAAGGCTTTAATTTGACGACTTATCTCATGGTTTTTTTCAAATATTGGATAAGCACGATAAAGATATTGGAGAGCTTGAGATTCCTTCCCCTGACGAGATAAAACTCGAGCTGAATAATAAAAACCATCAGCCTCGAATATTTCATTTCCAAGAATAGAGCCACCAAAAATAAGAATTCTAATTTTTGAAAGAAGAGTTGGATATTGTCCTGTAAGATAGAGTGTTTCCAAATCATTATAGGTAGAATAACAAAGATCTTTCAGTTGGTCGGGAGTGAGATTTTGTAGCTGCTGATAGAACTGATCTGAATCCAATTGGGAAAAGTCGAATTGAGGCAAACAAACTGAAGGAAGAGATATAAAAATGACCAGGTAAAAAATGAAGAATAAAATACTAAGATTTACAATTTTCATAAATTTATTTCCTTGTAAATATAATTGATGAGAATATAACTAACTCAATATTTGTAATCAATTTATTCTGAATTTCGTTAAAGAAACCAGGAGTTAATGAGTGACATTCTGGTTTCTTTAACGAAGGATCATCACCTCATGTTTTTTTTCAACTTTGAAATTATTTCCCTAAATTTTCAAAAGCGATGAACATAGGATTGAAGTAAGTTTGTAATTTTTCTTGAAAAACGTCCTGAGGAGCCTGGCAAAGGAGTGCAGAAAGATAAGAGAAATTGGTCACAGGTATATATAAAACAGTAGTTTGGAGTTGAAAAACGAAAACTCGACCCTGATAGGTTCCCTGGAGAATAACCCTCCCC
>JAAYUT010000159.1 GCA_012517485.1 Candidatus Atribacter fermentans | reverse complement strand
GTTTCCTCTTATGATTTCTTGATAACGTTTTAAATCCATTTCTTGCGACTGAGCTTGTTTTATAAAGTTCTCTAAAATGAATCTTGGTAAAGGATTGGGGGGGAATATTTGCTGGTTGTTATTAAATAAAATATGTCGAACTGTTCGGATGTTTTGATCTGCTTTATCGTTTTCAATGGGTGGGAAATTCTTGGGAAACTGCCACATTTCTCCCGATTGAAAAATCTCCTGGCCGTTCTCAATATTAGCATAAATTTCATTAGTGAAAAAACGATCAAGAGAAAAAGGGATGATTAATAATAGAGCTATTGTTACAACAATGATTAAAAGGGCAAAAACCAACCAAATTTGAATGGCAAGAGGTAAGTTTTTCATCACCATGATGATACCAATCGATAACCAAACCCGTATATTGTTTCAATTCGGATTTCAGGGATTTTTTTGCGAAGGCGCCGAAGTAAATCATCTACAGCTCGATCAGTCCCGAAATAATCTATTCCCCAAACTTTCTCTATGATTTGCTCACGAGTGAGAGCTTTTCCGGGATTTTCTGCAAAGATGCAAAGAAGATCAAATTCCTTCGACGTCAATTCAACGATTTGATTTTCCTTATGAACACTTCTTGTGGTGGTATTAATGATATAAGGAGGAAGTTGGATATAATTTTCTGATTTGGTATCGTGACTTTTTTCATATGTTCTTTCTAAAATTTTCCGGCTTCGAATGACCAATTCCCGAGGCAGAAAAGGTTTAGGCAGGTAGTCATCACTTCCCATTTCTAACCCAACAATTCGGTCAAGGTCAGCATCACGAGCAGAAATAAAAATTACTGGTATTTCTGGGGAGAAAGTTTTAATTTCTCGAATTAATTGATAACCATCAATATCAGGTAACATGATATCCAATATCCATAGATGTGGTTTTTTGGTAATTCTTTTTTGTGCTTCACTTCCGGTAAGAAATGAATGGATTTCCCATCCTTCATTTTTTAGATAGGACGTTAAAAGCTGGTTTAAATTTTCTTCATCTTCGACTAAATAAATAAGGTATTTCATATTTCCATCCCTTTACTTTTTGACCTTGAAGCATTAAGACTCGAATCTTTAATTCTTGCTGGTTCAATATTGGTATTCCCTATTCTTTTGATTGTTCCTGAGAAACCGGTTTTGATCCGTCATGAGGAAATACTTTCATCCGTTCTTCAAGGGTCATTCCTAAAGAATTATAAAATTTTGACATTGCTACATTATAATCAAAAACCGCTTGCAAATAGGCATTTTCGGCTTCATAGGCATTATTTCGAGCATCGATGAGTTCTATACTGGTAATAGCTCCTGCATCGAAACGGGCTTCAGCGATTCTCAGATATTCATTAGCTTTAGTTAAATTCTTTTCTTGCAAGGGGACATTTCGTTCGGCAGTTTTTAAAGATTCGTAATTCTGTTGTAATTCGATGAGTATGCTGTTTTGAATGTTATCAAGGTTTACTTTCGTAACTTCTAAATCAACTTGAGATATTTTTTGGGTAAGGAGAGGAGTATAATCATTGGTATTAACTTGTACTTCCTTGTTTTTTAAGACAACTTCATCTTCGGCCTTTTTTATCTCTAAGCGGTGGGTAAGGGCGTAGTCAGTGCTTTGTTTCAAATCGATGGCTGAAGGATTAAATGTTAACTCACTGGCTAATTCAACTGGAGTATTTAAATCTCTTCCCAAAAGTTGATTAAAATTCATTTTGGCTATTTGTAAGTTACTCTCCGCATTCAAGCGATCGGATTGGGCTTTTGATAATTCATATTCTGCCGAAATCACATCAATTTGGGCAACCATTCCTAATGAATATTTTGCTCGAACATTACCCAGTTGCTTTTGAGAACGGTTGATGTTTTCTTGGGCTAAGGCAACTAATCTTTGGAGTTTGAGAATATTGTAATAAGCTTCTTCTACAACTTGTACCTGATTGGAACGAGTGATTTCATAATTACGCTGAGCAACTAAAAACGTAGTTTGGTTGGAAAGTTCGCTTAAAACCGATGGGTTTAGAAGTAAATCTGCTTTAGTCTGTTGATAGGTTAATTCACTCTTTTTTAGCTCAAATAATGCTTTTTTCATATCATTTCCATTTTCTAAGGCAATTTTAACTGCCTCTGAAAGGGTGAGAGGATTTGCTTTCATTTCATCAGCGAAGGTTATTAAAGTCATACACAAAATGAAAGACAGGATTACGATTCCAAATATGAAAGATCGATAGTGATTTTTCCTCTTCTTATTTTTTAAAAACATATTCTGAACCTCCAGTTTATTTCTTTTTAAATTAACTGCCGAATACTCTTTTAGAGAAAAATAATTCAATAAAACAAAATTTATTCCTATTATTTTTTCTTCATTTTTAAAGTATTTCATTGGAATTGAAAATATGCAATATTAATTGATAAAAAACAATTGACCGACTTTCGAGTTCTCTTTACAGAAGCACCTATAGTTCCTCAACAAGAATCTTCTTCCCAGCCACCCGGTAGAGCTGTGCCTTGGAAAGGATATAGTCATAGAGAGCCTTCTGGTAATTGAGTATGGCACTCTCCAGAGTCAATTCACTCTCCTTGAGGGTTCGGTCGGAGATAAAACCAGCTTGATACTGCTGGGATTGGAGCCGATAGGTTTCTTCAGCGATTTGTTTTTCTAACTGAGCGGTGAGGACTGCCTGATCGGATTGTAAGAAGAGCTGATAGGCATCAAAGACCTCAAGGGTGATCGAGTCAGGCAGAGCTTTGAGCTTTCTTTCGATTTGGGCGAGGATGATTTCCTGTTGTTGTTTTCGCTCTTTGGCGATTCCTCCATCAAAGGGAATCCAGGTTACTTCTAACCCCAGTCCCCAGCCCGTTGCAGAGGGAGCAAAGGGGTCTTGACTGGTGCTGGTTGAAAAGGTATTATCCCCTTCCGAGAGCTGACCAGTGACCTTCCAATCCAGGACCCAATCGGGGCTGTGCAGGTCAAATTGGACTGTATAGTTTTCTTCAACATAGGAACCGATGAGATGAATTTTGGCTTGACGGTTCCGTTCAATCTGCTTTAAGGTGATGGTCTCAATTTCTTTTTGCCAGAGTAAGTCCTTAAGATTGGTGTGATCAGATTGAGCGTGGGTGGTCAACTGATCCAATTCTTCTGTGAGTGGCTGGTAGGGAAAATCCTTTTCGAGACTGATTGGGGTATCAAGGGGGTACCCGATCATTTGATTGAGCTGCTGTTTCTTGAAGAGGAGGCTTTGATTGGATTGGTTGAGGTTGATCCGGGACCTTTCTACGGTTTGTTTGGCCTTGAGTAGATCAACGGAGGATGCCATCCCCAATTGGTATTGGTTTTCCATATCAGCCTCAAGAGTTTGAGCTTGTTCAAGAGTTTTCTGGGCCATCTCGGTGGTCCATTCGGCTTTGAGGACTTCAAGGTAAGTCGTGATGGCCTTCAGTTTGGTATTCTCCTCGACATTCTCGAGAGCATTTTGGGCTTGTTTGACTGAGATGTCAGCTTGCTCCAATTGGTTGGCTAAATCACTCGAGGTCTCATTCAAGGCAACCGAATCACTGATTGAAAGGAGAGCCTTTGACTCTGCCTCTCCAACTAAGGTTACATCTCCAGTGACTTGAACGGTGGGATTGAAGCCTTTTTCCTTGTGAGCAATGCGGAAATTCGATTGGGCAATTTTGTAATTATCCTGGGCATCCAGAACACTACTCTCATTCGCCAGGGCGAATTCAACTACCTGGGAAAGAGTCAAGGTGATCTCTTTTTCTCCAGTGTTACTGGCAAAGGCATAAAAAGAAGAAAAAACAATCAAATATCCAATGAAAACCAAAAGAGGAATGGAGGTTTTCCTCTTTTTGCTGAATCCTCCGTGTGTCATGGTTGATCATCACCTCATTGGGGGGAACAAATTCTTTGTCGATAAATAATCATGAATCATTCATGAACGCTTAAAAACAGAGTCAATATTCTATCCTGAAAATCCCAGAATAGATGAAAAAGGAATTCAATAAAAAATTGAAAGGCACACCCCCCTGAATCCCCCCTCAATGGGGGAATATATTCAACAATTCCCCTCCGTGGAGGGGTGCCGCTTCGCGGGGGGAGGGTGCTTTTGTTTTTTTAATGATTACCCTGAGACAATGAATAATGAACATAAAAAATTTTGATAAATAAGATTGCCACGTCGCTACGCTCCTCGCTATGACGGAACGGG
>JAAYUT010000158.1 GCA_012517485.1 Candidatus Atribacter fermentans | reverse complement strand
TTTTTTTTCAATAAATTTCATGATTTCTTCAAAACCTATTTCGGTACTTTCCTCCAGTTTTGGAGAATGCTTATGATGAGGAAAAGTCTTCATGTCTTTATGATGAGGAGCATTATCCCATCGAATTCTTAACTTCCCATCTTTATTTTGCCAATGGTATGAATAGAGATAATCTTTCTCAGAAGTAAATTCTCTAACATAAAACTCGCTATCATCGGTAAAAACGAGTTTTATCTTTATATAATAAAAATCCTTTCCTTGCTTGAAATCGAGTATTTCATACGATTTTACAATCTTACTTTTTTCAATAAAGTTTAACTTCTTGAGCATTCTCAATCTCTTTGAGTTTTAATTCCAAATCTTTTAATTTTTCAATATAAGCCTTCCATTCTATGTAATCATCCCACTTTTGGAAATCTTCCTTCTCTTTTACTTCTTCTTTTATCTCTCGTTCAAATATATTAAAACTCGATCCGTATTTTTTTTCAAAAAACTTTATTTTTTCTTTAATGGGTGTGCTCTGAGAAATCACTTCTAATTTCTCTAAAATTTTTATCTCTTCCTTAGATATATTTATTATGATCGAAACTCACCTCCATATATTTGTTCCATTCTCATAGTGATTAATTGAGAGTTCAGATTTTTCAAATATCCTTTCCTCATTCAATAACTGAATTTCATTATATACAGGAATCATTTTTCAATACTAAATAATCCTAAATTAAGGTGACAGGCACCGTTAAGTTTTTTAACTATAAAGGTCGAAAACGAAATTTTTCATTGTCAACTACTACAAAATGACCTTCCAACCTGGATCCATACCGATCTATCAATTGGTTCAAGCGTGGCCACTTCAAATGACGTTCTTGAACTTCGAAACGTAATAAAACAATACCATAAGCAGGTTTCTTTAGTCGGTATATCAGCTCCCCAAAATCTTTATCTTCGGTGAGTAAGATTCTTTTTTCAGTAAAAGCTTTTAGAAGCACCTCATTATCGAGTGCACCGGGCTTATATTGCGCTATATAAAGGACATTATGTCCTCCTGACTGCAAATGTTGCACCAACTCGACATTGCAACACTCATCAACACAGAATTTCACAGTTTGTTACCCGAGGCAAAGATAATGTCTTCCTGGCCAAGATAATCAGCAGCAAACTCCTGTGCATCGAAGATATTCTCAAGTTTCAAATGAGGATGATCTTGGATGATCTCCTCAGGTGTCATCCCCCCGGCTAACTTTCGCAAGATAAGCTCTACAGTAATTCGGGTTCCTTTGATAACCGGCTTCCCAAACATTATTTCCGGATTAATCTCAATCCTTTCATGTCTTTTCACGGTATTACCTCCTGAAAAATTCTACTAAATATATATCCCTTATAGTAAATAGTACATTCCTTAAAAAATCAAGGCTGGTGAAGAATATCAATTATTTCTCACTATCAAAGACAATTCTATTTCTTTTTATTTAATAATACCCCAAAACCAAGTACCATATTACGCCATGCATGAATCTAAACCATCGACAGGTCAGAAGAACTTTTTAAATGGAATTAGGATTTAGGGAGATAAAGTATATATGAATACTTATAATAACTTAGTGACAGGCACCATTAACTTTAAAAAGAACTAGCAAGCCATTGAAGCAAAGATTAGAGAAACCCAAAAATAATTGAAATAGTGAAAATTACTCCAACCTTTCCAATTTCATTTAATAACTATGTGTCTGGCACCATTTATCTTTAATTTATATCGTAATACCAAATCATAGACAGCTGGACTCGACATACCAATGACTCGACCGATCTCACTGAGTGAATATTTCTCTTCAATAGAAGATTGAATAAAATTGAGTTTGTAGGGGGTCAGGTGCCTCTTCCTTGATCCTTTCTTTAAGAGAATGAGATCATTGGGACTGGCACCAGATAAAAGTAAAAGTTCATCAAGTGTTTTTCTCTCTTCATATTTAACCTTGGAAGAATTCATTACGGGTGAAGTATCCTCACCAATTACTTTTCCTTTCTCGTAATTGACGGTATTTTCTGGAATTTGATCGATACACTCGGTATACATTTTGATCGCAACTGATCTCTCTTCGGAAAGGGTATCGAGCACCAAACCAATATCGACCAAGCGCTCATCGTTCTTCCGGTAGAAGATATCGCTACTCCACGGATATTCATCAACTCTGGAACACATCTTCGCCCGAACTGGATTTTGATGAAGGTAGCGAACTAATTCCAAAAGATATCGCTCATCCAGGACTAATATTGCTTTATATCTCCCTTCAAAGACATGTCCAGATCTTAAATATTTCTTATTAAAATATTTGCTATACCTGTTGTTCAGCTGATGCATGATTGTGTGAAGGGGTTTATTGGTCGTTTGTAAGAGGAAATGGTAATGATTATCCATCAAGACATAACCAAAAATCTTTAAACCAAGTGGATTTTTTAATTCTTTCACCTGATCGATAAAATATTGCTTATCGGATGACTCCTTCAATATATGATCCCGATTATTTCCCCGAGAAATGACGTGATACATTCCTCCATTGTATTCAATGCGTGGATTTCTCCCCAAAAAAA
>JAAYUT010000157.1 GCA_012517485.1 Candidatus Atribacter fermentans | reverse complement strand
AGATAGTGATTGAAGCGAATCCGCGGAATTAGGTCTTGATTCTTGAATTTTTAGGAAATTCAGATTCTGGCAAATTTTGATCGGATATTCGGTCTCTCTTTCTGACTTTCACTTTTTCTTTCGGTTGAGAATATCCTAAAAATTTACTTCCCTTCGATTAAAAGGAAACGATACCCAGCACCCAAGTTATAGGTTATTCATTCAGGCTTTTCAAGGTTTCTCCCATTATCTGAACAGGAAACAAAAGTTATCCACCTTTCATAGAGCCAGCCTTCATACATCCACTGGTCAGGGTATTGCTTGATCCAGGAGCTTAAAAAATTATTGCATTGATGAAGAGCATCAAGCAAAGGATTGTTACTATCTTCTTCCACTCTGAAACCAGGGAAAAACTCTAAGCGGTGATGATGGGGAAAAGACCGTTGGCGAACCATAATAAAAGGTACAATCCAGCTATTGGTTTTTTGAGCGAGACGAACTGGTCCAACTGATGTCCGGGCAGGAAAACCGAGAAATGGAACGAGACATCCTTTTTTTCCACCATCTTGATCGAGCATGATTCCAACAATTTGTCCATTCTTCAAACATTCTATAGCCTTTCGAAAACTAAAACCTTTGAAGATGGTCTGAATACTATACTTTTCTCTCAATTGTAATAAAAGATTGTTCAAGCGATGATCTTCTTGAGGAGCCCCAATAACATTGATGGGATATCCTTTCTTACCAAGCCAAATCCCAGCCAATTCCCAATTGCCAATATGGCCAGAAACTAATACCACCCCCTTCCCTTGAGCAAGAGCTTTTTCAAGGTGAAATAATCCTTTTATTTCAACAATTTCTTCTATTTCCGAAGAAGAAATCCGCTGAAACCTCAATGTTTCCATGAAACTCTGCCCCAAGTTGCAGTAAGAAAGACGAATATAATCCTGGGCTTCTGACAGAGAAATAGCCAAAAAACGGGAACATATGAGAGCCGCTCGTTTTGCTCTTTTTTTTGAAAAGAATCGAAATGTGAGACCAACCATCGTTCCCAGTCGGAGAAGCATCGGATACGGAATAATGGGAGCGAGAAACTGCAAAATTGCAACAATTTTCCAGGTTATGGTTTTTTCTAAATGATGAAGTAAATTTTTTTTAACCATAAAATTCTAAAATCCCTGGTTCAAAGTTTAGAATAGTTTATTGGTATTTTCCATTTCGAGTTCCTCTACTAAATAATAAAATCCTGGGGGGGTCAGGTTGTGATTCTTGAATTTTTTTTAGGAAATTGGGATACTGTGAGAAGATAAAAAAATGAGATCCTCACGGATTCGAATTGCGAATCCTCAGGATGACGTCCACAGCACTAGATAAGATTCTCACGGCATTCGGAAAAGGACACCGGACTCCTCAGAATGACTGTAAAATTTCAACCCCTCGCCCTCTCTCCCCCCTCGGTACCTTTCACCAAAACGTCCCCTCTGTATCATTCGCCAATAATGACTAAGGGTCTATCATACAATTTTGAGAGGAAAATGAGATGCCCCCAGATAAAATACGCTCTACTATTTGAGAAGAGGATGTGGCTGTTGAAATTGGTTATCCATGGAGTTGGATTTACTCGAGCTTTTGAAATGCCGCCCTGGTTTTTTATTATTCCTGCCAAAGATATTGGGACGAAGTAGCTATTGTGATAAGTAACCTGCTCTTCCTCATACCTCATAAAGAAAAGGAATCATTTACCGCTTTAGTTTTATAGATTTAACACCAATCGCACTATGAAAGAGAATGAGGCTATACTATTTAAATAAAATTAGATTTCCGAGATCGTCTTCATCAAGCCACATTCATAGATTTTTATAAAATTCAAGAATCAAGACCAGACCCCAGATTCTTTACTCTACCTGGTTGAGAACAGTTCGTCAATAAGCGTTTCCTTATCAATTTCCAAATGATCGGAAATAGCTTTT
>JAAYUT010000156.1 GCA_012517485.1 Candidatus Atribacter fermentans | reverse complement strand
GCGAGGGAAAAAGAATCCCTCCTTTTTACAAAGGGGGATGAAGGGGAGATTTGAATTTTTTCCTATCCCGTCATTGCGAGGAGCGTCTTATGCGACGTGGCAATCTCATTCTTTTAAAATTTTTCCACAATTAATTATAAAAAGATGAGATCCTCACGCGGGAAAGCACCGCTCAGGATGACGGAAAAAGGTACACCTCCCTGAATCCCCCCTCAATAGGGGAATTCATTTGATGGTATTTTCAGAATAGACCCTCATATTATAGTGCAACACCATTTAAGTGTGAAAATCCAACATTCTGCATGCCTTGGCATGCTACTCCATTCATTAGAGAATGGGCACAGTACATTGTGCTCTGCAATTTTATATTCTTTGGTAGGGACTTGATTTATCGCCTGTAGTTTTTGAATGAAGGCAAATTTACTCCACCAAGTAAAAACCTACTCAATTACTTCAATAGTCACCTCATCGACTCCAGCCTGCTGGATTCCAATAGCTTTAGCTGCTGCCAATGATAAATCGATCTCTCGATTTTTGCTCCTTGGTCCTCGATCATTCACCCGTACAACAACTTTTTTGCCATTTTCTGGATTGGAAACCAAAAGAATTGAACCAATCGGGAGAGTTCGATGAGCAGCTGTAAAAGCATAAGGATTAAATGTCTCTTCGCATGCTGTTGTCTTTCCGATGAACCGTGGACCGTACCAAGATGCTAAGCCAATTATTCTATTGACTACCCGTCCTTCATATCCATCATATAAACGATAAAATTCCATTTGGATTTGGTTTAACCAGAGCAGAGCAAGATCTAACATTTCGGAGTTATTAAGCGAGGCATCACTTGGGTAAACTGAAAAAAGCAATTTTTTATTACAATACGCTTTGACTTGTTTTGATTCAGGTGCAACATAGAAATTAATAGCACCCGACGGTGGATGAGTAAACAAATCCGATAACCGTTTATAAATTTTTTCTGTTCTTTCATCAATTGAAGAAAATTCACCAGAATGGCGAACCCGCATCACTTTTCTCCCATTAATATAAATTGCCCCTGAATTTCGAGTTACTATCTGATCTGGTACTGTACGGTTGGCAAGGACTGGATTGGAAAAAATAAAAACTGCTAAAGATAAAATAAGGGATATCGTCATTCCTTTTGCTAATTTCTCCAAATAAGGCATACGGTTAGGCATGCAACACCTTCCCCCTTTCCTATACTTCCAAGTCTTTCATTGGTTGTTGCCTTGAGACCGATCGACTGAATATTCACTCCGGTCACTCGGGACAAATTTTGTTTTATTTCCATAACATAGGGCATAACTTGGGGAAATTCAGCAATGAGAGTACAATCAAAATTTATGATATTCCATCCTTCTCCTCGGATTTTTTTTACTATTTCTTCTAACAATAAAAGACTATAAGCGTTAAGAAATCGCTCATCCTGATTGGGAAACCAATAACCGATATCTGGTAACGATGCTGCTCCCAGTAAAGAATCCATTAAAGCATGGCATACCACGTCACCATCTGAATGGCCAGACAGACCAAGATGACAGGGTATAGTCACACCACCCAATACTAACTTCTTCCCCTCGGTAAAAGAGTGAATATCATATCCCAAACCTACCCGGAGACCAGTTACGATTTTTTCCATCTCAAATTCTCCTCAGCCCGGATAAAATCTTGAGGGGTGGTTATTTTATAATTATCTTCAGAACCCAATACCAAGTAAACTGGAATCCCTAAACGCTCAACCATAGCCGAATCATCAGTCGCGTGAAAATTTTCAGCTTTGGCTTTTTGGATAGCTTCCCATATGATAGATATCTTAAAAGATTGTGGAGTTTGTGCCCTCCAAACTATCGATCGATCTAAGGTTGATTCAATAGAACCATTGCTTTTACATAATTTTAAAGTATCAACCGAAGGAATGGCACAGCAAACTGCACCATATTTTATAACTCCCTCTACTGAGCGCTTGAGTATTTCTTCACTCACCAAGGGTCGAACCCCATCATGGATTAAAACGTGGTCATGAGGACGATTATAAATTAACTCTAATCCAGCATATACTGAATCTTGCCTCGTATCCCCACCAAAAACGTAACGTAAATCTTTATGAGTATGGATATGAGTTAGAATTTGTTCCTGGAATTGTTTCTCATGGTTCTTGTTAATGACAATAATTATTTCATCTATCAAAGGTGATTTCTCAAATACATCAATGGTATACGCCAATAGCGGTTTCCCTAAAACCGGTAAAAATTGTTTGGGAATAACCGAGTTCATTCTTTCTCCAGTCCCGGCTGCAACGATCAGGGCTATGAACAAACAATATCACCTCATGGTTCAGGATAATGAGCTTTTCTATTTTACAATTTTCCTTTCGGTTTGGCAAAAATCATCCTCCCTGCCGGAGTTTGCAAAACGCTGGTGACAATGGTATCAATGACATTATTAATGTATTTTTTTCCACCCTCAACCACAACCATGGTTCCATCGTCCAAATACCCTACGCCTTGATCAGATTCTTTCCCCTCTCGAATGATCTGCACTCTTAATTCCTCTCCAGGCAATACATAAGGTTTTAAGGAATTAGCGAGTTCATTGATATTGAGAACTTCAACTCCTTCTAATTCAGCAATTTTATTTAAATTATAATCATTCGTTATAACTTTAGCTCCCATGGCTTTGGCCATCTTAATTAACTTCGCATCAACATCCCGTACCTCAACAAAATCTCTTTCAACAATTCGAATATTAACCTTTTTTTCCTTTCTCATTTTATTTAAAATATCCAAACCACGCCGCCCTCGGCTTCTTTTTAAGGGATCTTGAGAATCAGCAACCTGTTGTAATTCTTTTAAAACAAAGCGAGGGATAATCATATCACCTTCTACAAAACCGGTTTTGCAAATGTCTGCAATTCGTCCATCAACTATCGAGCTCGTATCAAGTATTTTAGCTATATTGTTTTGCCCCCGTAAAAGTTTCATTTTAGGGATTCCAGTAAAAATCATAATAATATCTTCTTTACGAATGATTGCTAAAGCCAGACCAACAATCCCACATGCTAAAGTGACTAATAATGGCAGAGAAGTAATCTTAATATCAAGAAAGGAAAGAGGATAATTTAAAAGAGCGCCTATCACTAAGCCAACAATCAACCCCCCCAAAGCAACTAAAATATCGATAGCTGATAGACGATTTATTGTCAAAGAAATCTTATTCCACTTTTCCAGGAAGAAAAATCCGGCGTACTTTTGGATGAAGTAGGAAAAAACACTAAAAATGCCGGTTATAAGAATAACTCCAAGCCAAGAATAAATATTTAGTGAAGTTTGTAGGGATCGGTATATTAAAGTACTCAGAATAAAGACAAGAATAATCGAAACGATATACCCCCACTTACTACCACTCGTCATGTCATATCTCCTCCTCATTGAATGGATAATAAGCTTAATTTTGGTCTTTCAATATTAAAATCGTTTCCTCCTTTCAACTAGAAGTATAATCAAAAAAAATATTCCGCGGTTTATTCCCTTTTTAAAACCACTTTTTGAAAAGATAAAATACAATTTGAATTTAATTTTATTGTTTTATGAAAATAATTATAACACTTCAACGCTGTTATCCAAAATACTCATTTTCTGAGTTCAGTTTCTACAAATTTCAAACTTACTTTAATTTTTTTTACTGGACTAAGCCTTCTTTCTGTGCTGCTTCATAAAGGGTTTGATAGCCAATGATTTTCAGTCCTCTTAATTTCTTCTTAGCACTACTGTGAAGATGATATTGAGAGGTTATCACCTGGCTTATACCCATCCTCTCTGCTTCTTGAATTCTTCCTTCAAAAAAATGGACCGGTCGGATTTCTCCACCCAAACCCACTTCTCCTAAATAGATGGTATTTTTGCTGAGGCTTTTTTCCAAACGTGAAGAAATAAGACTAAAACATACGGCTAAATCAGGGGTAGTTTCGGTGACTTTCATCCCTCCAGCCATGTTTAAATAAATATCTTGCTGACTGAAATGAAGGTGTAATCGTTTCTCTATCACTGCCACCAAAAGGTGTAGGCGATTGACATCGAAACCAACGCTCACCCTTCTTGGATAATCGAGGTAAGATCGATTCACCAAAGTCTGCACTTCAAGAAGTAACGCCCTTTTTCCCTCCGCCAATACGGTCCGTGCGGTACTACTATTGTCGATATCTTTTTCAACCAAAAAAAATTTTGAAGGATCGATTAACTCGACTAACCCCTCTTCCTTCATTTCTAATAAACCAACTTCTTGTGTTGAACCAAATCGGTTTTTCACACTTCTCAAAACTCGTAATTGATGGTGAGCTTCCCCATCCAAATAGAGAACCACATCAACTAAATGCTCTAAGGTTCGAGGTCCAGCGACGATTCCCTCCTTGGTCACATGACCGACTAAAAAAATAGCAATATTTTTCTTTTTGGAAATCTCCATAAACCGTGAACTGAGATCACGAATGAGGGATATATTGCCAGGCATGCTATTGAATTCATCTAAAGATAAATTTTGTATGGAATCAATAATCATCAGGGAGGGGGCAAGATTCTCTATACTTCGCTCAATATCATTGTAACTATCTGTTGAATGAAGCCATAAATTGGGATTTGGTTTAAACCCAAAGCGCTGTACCCTTATAAAAAGCTGATGGAGAGACTCTTCAGTGCTAACATAAAGTACTTTTTTCCCTTGGCGTGCAATACCAGCAGCAATCGCTAAAAGCAAAGTAGACTTTCCAATTCCTGGGTCTCCACTCAAAAGAGAAAGAGATCCCTCAACAATACCACCACCTAAAACCCGATCCACTTCACTTAGACTCGTTCCAATCCGCCGTTCAACTTCATAATTTTGGTTAAACAAATCTGGAAGAGAGAGGGGCTGGGTAGTAGTTTTTGACTCATTTCTTTTGGGGGATTTTTGCGGGATAGAAGCGATTTCTTTAAAAGTATTCCACCCCCCACATTGAGGGCATTTCCCCAACCAGCTGGGGGTGGAATATTCGCAGTTCTGACAAATATACTCCGTTTTTTTCACACTAATCCTTTAAAGAAAGCTCGAGGGGCAACATTTTATCAAAGCGAAGGATTTCATCTTCCACTCCGATTAAAATCCGATCTCCTTCTTTAAATGTTCCTTTTAAAATGAGATCCGAGATGGGATCTTCTACCATCCGTTGGATTGCTCTTCTCAAAGGACGTGCACCAAAGTTTGGATCATATCCTTCTTTGGCTATCTTTGAACGTGCCTCAGGAGTTAACTCGATGGTTATCGATTGTTCGGCAAGACGTTTAACGGTCTCCTTCATCATTAAATCAACAATCTTTTCAATTTCTTCTTGTTTTAAAGGTCTAAATACGATTAATTCATCAATACGATTCAAGAATTCAGGTACAAATACTCGTTTTACTTCTTCCATAACCTTGCATTTGATGTCTTCATACGAACAACCCTCACTGGTAGTATTACCAAAACCGATAGAAATATTGGATGAGATCATACGAGCTCCCAAATTGGATGTCATAATAATAACGGTATTTTTAAAGTCTACTGGTCTTCCCTGAGCATCAGTTAAGCGACCTTCTTCAAGAATTTGAAGTAAAACGTTGAATATCTCAGGACTCGCTTTTTCAATTTCATCAAATAAAATGACTGAATAAGGATGTCGACGAACTTTTTCCGTCAACTGCCCACCTTCATCATAGCCAATATATCCAGGAGGAGAACCGATTAACCGAGATATGGTATGTTTTTCCATGTATTCCGACATATCAAGGGTAATCAGAGAATCTTCTTTTCCAAAAAGAAACTCCGCTAAAGCTTTTCCTAATTCAGTTTTTCCAACTCCTGATGGCCCCAAGAAGATAAATGAACCAATTGGTCGACGAGGGTCTTTCAAGCCAGCTCGAGACCTTCGAATCGCCCGAGATACCGCTTTTACAGCTTCATCTTGACCAATTAATCGCTTATGAATTTCTTCATCCATATTTACTAAACGTTGTTTTTCTTCGATTGCTAACCGGGATACTGGTATTCCAGTCCAGTTGGCAACCACTGCGGCAATATCCTCCTCAGTTACCAATGGCCGCATGGTGTCAATCTGCTGTAACCATTCATCTTTATTTTTCCGGTATTTCCTCTTTAATTGATCTTCGAGGTCTCTCAAAGTTGCTGCTTCCTCAAAATCCTGTTGTTTTACCGAGGTTTCTTTTTTTATTCGGATTTCTTCAATCTCTTTTTCCATTTGTTTAAGATCATCGGGTAATACCGTTGCTCGTAAGCGAACCCGACTACTTGCTTCGTCCATTACATCAATCGCTTTATCAGGAAGATAACGGTCGCTAATGTACCGTTGTGAGAGATAAACCGCTGCTTTGAGGGCTTCGTCGATTATTTCAACTCGATGGTGATCTTCATAGCGTTCCTTAATTCCTCGTAAAATTTCAATGCTACTCTTCACTGACGGCTCATCAACATACACCGGCTGGAAACGTCTTTCTAAGGCTGAATCTTTTTCAATATATTTTCGATATTCAGTAATCGTCGTTGCTCCAATTGCTTGCAATTCTCCACGGGCTAAAGCAGGTTTGAGTATATTTGCAGCATCAATTGCGCCTTCAGCAGCACCAGCACCAACTAAAGTATGCACTTCATCAATAAACAGGATGACTTCCCGAGTTTGGACAATTTCAGATATTATCTTCTTAAGCCTTTTTTCAAATTCACCCCGATATTTGGTTCCAGCCACTATTGCTGCTAAATCAAGGCTAACAACTCTTTTATTTTTTAGAATTTCATGAACTTCGCCTTTAATGATTTTTTGGCCTAAACCTTCTACAATAGCGGTCTTGCCTACACCTGGTTCACCAATCAAAACTGGATTATTTTTTGTCCGTCGGCTCAAGATTTGAATAACTCTTTCTATTTCTCTCTCTCGGCCAATCACTGGATCTAACTTTCCTTCTTTTGCAAGTTGGGTTAAATCTCGGCTGAATTCATCCAAAATTGGTGTTTTGCTTTCTTTTTTGGTCTGATTAGCTGGTGCAAAGGGATCTTGTTGTTGGGAGTTTTCATTCAGGATTTGATTTAATCTCATTCGGACGGTTTCGATATCAAGCCCAAGTCTTCTGAGAATCTGAGCACCTACTCCATCTCCTTCTCGAAAAACACCGAGCAGGATATGTTCTGTTCCAACATATTTATGTGATAACCGGCGTGTCTCATCCAATGCCAATTCCAACACTCTTTTGGCACGCGGTGTAAATGCAACTTCAGTTGCACCTTGATATTCTGTCCTATCAACGAAATTCTCCAATTCATTTCGAACCGCTTCAATGCTAACGTCGAGACTTTCTAATATTTTCGCTGCAATTCCTTCTCGTTCTCTTAATAAGCCTAATAGGAGATGCTCCGTCCCTATATAATTGTGCTTGAGACGCACAGCTTCGTCTTGAGCCAATATGATTACCTTTCTGGCTCTTTCGGTATATCGCTCAAACATCGCAAAGTTCCTCCCCAGAGATAACTCTGAAAAAACGCAATATATTCAAACATTCTTTTTTTAAGCTGGAATCATTTTCCCAAATTTTTTGTAATATATCTTTCACTTCTACTAATTTTAAACCTTTAGATGGTGAAAATATTCCACATTGCCAAGCTAATGTCCAAATAGAAAGAAAATCAAAAATATCTTTAAAGGAAAAATGATCATTTTGATAGAGTTGTTTTCCTTTCATCATGACCATTTCCTCGAGTTCTCTGCTTCGTGGTAAATTCTTTTTTAAAGATTCACGAACTTGTCTTTCCCACTTTAATAAGTTACTTCCAAACTTCTTCAAATCATTGACAATTTGACACTCAGTAACTCCTAAAGAATAAAGGTTTGAAAAATGATATACATGGCCAATAACACCATCTTCTCCACGGAAATTCGTGACAAGGAAATGTTTATCTTTCATCCATTGGATAAAACGATCCTCACCATAAAGTAAGGACAAAGCCGGAAGATGAATAGTTACTGATAAATCCATTCCAGTTCCAACTTTATTGATAAATGAAGTAAGATACCCCCACTTTTCAGAATAAGCATAATCAATATTTTTCTCTATTAAATCATCTAACTTATTGGCATCGTGATAAATTCGACTTAAGTCCAAACTCGATGTAATAGAAAATATTTGGAGATGGTCAAGATAATTAATTAAAACCCCTCGATAACCCGAATACATCAAATATCGGTTTGTCGGATTTTCAAGGACTTCTCTGGGAATTAAATTCTGATAATAAAAGTCATCAAGCTCATTTTTTGGAATAGTGTCAAGTTGAACCCATCGAAATTTTTTTGGTGCAAAAAATCTTTGATATAAATTCTTCATTCTTTGCTTGAGGTCTTCAACCCAGATCAATGTTGCTCGGTTAGGAAACGGAATACCTTCGATATTTCGAGATAAAGTGATTCGAGAAACGATTTTCGAGAATTCTCCTGGTTTTTGAGAAAAAAAATGAGACAAGAACATTTTTCATCTTAAATATGACTCAAGTCGCTTAAGCCTTCGACCTACACCATATGCTTCTTCATAATTCTCTTTTTCAAGACATTTTTGGTAAATTTGCCTCATTTGGTCAATATCTTTTTTGAGTTTTTTTCGTTGAAATAATCGAATAGGCATTTTCCCCCGATGAGTGAGCTTCAGTTGTTTTACAGAAATACAATCCTGTATCAACTCGCTAAAAGAATCATAGCAACGAGAGCAACCCAATAAGCCATTTTCTAAAAAATCCTTTGCTGATGTTAAACAATAACTACAGAATATACCTGAGATGTTTTCTTCAGTTTGTTTTGGAATGGAAAATTGTTTCAGCCGGGATGGTTGCTGAATCTGGTTAACAACAAAACACGATACCGGAACCTTACTTGCACATACTTCGCAGAGATAAAACTTTTTCTCAATCTTTTCTTCTTTATCTAAAACAAAAAAAACCACACTGGCAGTGTTATTACATAGCTCACACTTCATAGTCATACCCAACTTTTAAAACTTGAAGAAGCATTTCACGAAGGATATTCGATCGCATTATATTAATATCCCGAACCGAAAGAAAGGAATCAAAGCTAAGTTTATTAAAAGCATCAATTATTGCTGCTTTCATCAACGATCCCTCTCTTGAGGTAATGAATCCTTCTCGCTCTAACCATTTTAACAAACTTTCAACTTCACTTTCTTTAATATCTCTTTCGGATATTTCAAGAAAATTCACGACCGGTTCTAACCGGTCCATTTGGATTTGTTGTATCTTGACATACCCGCTTCCTCCTCTACGGCTTTCGACAATAAAGCCTTTAAAAACATTAAAACGGGTCATCAAGACATAGTTGATCTGAGAAGGTGCACAATCAAATTCTTCTGCTATCCTTCCTCTCTGTATAGTGACAGTGTTATTTGGTGACTTTTCGATAAGTCGTATCAAATATTTTTCTATAGAATCACATAGGGAGTACACCTCTATCAACCTCCCATTCTCGGTCTTTTTGCATTTTTTTCAACTCGAAATTTGGCATTCGGAACTACATCCGAGTATTTTGACCATTATTGACATTTACTATTATAGGGATAAACTTACCGATTGTCAATCAACTTTCGGCCGGAGAATTGGGAAGAAAATAACTTCACGAATCGAGGGTGAATTGGTTAAAAGCATAACAAGCCGATCAATACCAATTCCCATTCCACCGGTTGGCGGCATGCCATATTCAAGTGCTTCGATATAATCTTGATCGATGCAGTGAGCTTCAGAGTCACCTCTGTCTCTCTTTTGGACTTGATCTAAAAATCTCTTTTTTTGCTCAATAGGATCATTGAGCTCACTATAAGCGTTTCCTAATTCTTCCTTACCAATAAAAAGCTCAAATCGTTCCGCAACTAAAGGATCATTTTTTTTGGCTTTGGCTAATGGTGATATTTCAACTGGATATTCTAAAATAAAAGTTGGATTAACCAGATGCGGTTGTACAAAAATATCCAAAAATTCGTTCACAAATTTTCCTCGATCCCAAGTTGGATCACAGTTCAAACACGCTTTCTTTCCTCGCTGATAAAGAACTTCTAAGCTATCTTCAAAAATATCGACTCCACCTTCTTTTTTAATTACTTCTCGAAGGTTTAACCTTTGCCAGGGAGGAGTAAAATCAATAACCATATCCTGGTAATTAACCTGATAAGTCCCCAATATCGAAAACACAATCGAAGATAACATTTTTTCACACAAATCCATCATCGTCTCATAATTTCCATAAGCCTGATAAAGTTCTAACATAGTAAATTCTGGATTATGGCGAACTGATAGCCCCTCGTTGCGGAAATTTCTGTTTATTTCATATACCTTTTCCATACCCCCCACTATTAAACGTTTGAGATATAGTTCAGGTGCAATTCTGAGGTATAAATCGATTCCAAGTGCATTATGAAAAGTGACAAAGGGACGAGCGAGGGCTCCTCCTGGAATAAGCTGCATCATTGGAGTTTCAACTTCCAAAAAACCTCTTTCATCTAAATATTTTCTGAGCTCTCCCAACACTCGAGAACGGATGTGAAATACTTCTCGGACTTCAGGGTTCATAATCAAATCGAGATAACGTTTTCGATATCTCACTTCAACTTCTTTTAATCCATGCCATTTCTCTGGAAGTGGTCGCAAGCATTTACTAAGAAGAGTAAAATTTTCAACGACAAGAGTGAGTTCACCACTATGAGTTTTGAACAATTTTCCTTCTAAACCAATAACATCTCCGACATCCAAACTTTTAAAAATTCCAAATGAACTGTCGCCGATGGTATCTTTCTTAACATAAATTTGAATCCTTCCCAGCCGATCCTGAATATCAGCAAAAATCGCTTTGCCGTGACGGCGAATGGCCATTATTCTCCCAGCAATTCGTAAAAGAATATCTTGATCCAGATACTTTTCAGGACAAGATCGAATATCTTGAATGGATTGTTTCTCT
>JAAYUT010000155.1 GCA_012517485.1 Candidatus Atribacter fermentans | reverse complement strand
TACGTTGACGAAGCTGGTTTAGCCACAAAAGAAGACATCGCTATGCTCGAAAAGCTGATCCAGGAATTCGCCGATGAACTGAAGAACCTCGGTGTCACCGTTGAAGACCTCAAAAAGGCTCTCGGTGAAAACAGCCAGGCGATCAAAGCCCTGGAAGATCGAGTCACTCTTCCAGGGCTTTCTTAATCTCTTAAGCATTTGCTAACTAAAATTATGAAAGACCAGTTTGGCAATATTATAAGAGGTATTCTCCACGAAGTATTCAGCCTTCAAAAATGCTTCATTTTCACGAATCGGACCATTTACAATTGAAAACAAGGCTAATACTTTATCTCCATAAATTGAATACGCTTCTTCTTCTATCTTCCCGGCTAAAAGTATCAACGGTTTATTGTGTCTTTGACATAACTCATAAATACCGCTGATCACTTTCCCATAAAGAGTTTGTCGATCAATTCTGCCCTCTCCGCTAATAATGAGTTGACTGGCTGCTATTTCTTCATCAAATTTTAATAATTCCATGATAAGTTGAATGCCAGAAGTAATTTGAGCATTTAAAAACCCATAAAAACCAGCTCCAATCCCTCCTGCTGCTCCAGAACCAGGAATTGATTCAACCTCTTTCCCAGTTTTTTCTTGAATCATTTTTGAAAAATGAATCAAACCTTTATCGAGGAATAAAACATCCTCGTCATTCGCTCCCTTTTGGGGAGCGTAAACTCTCGCTGCACCTTCTGGCCCAAAAAGTGGGTTTTTGACATCGCTGGCAATGAGTATTTCCACTTCATTCATCACTTTTTCGATGCCATCAGTATCGATTATTTGGATTTTATGCAAATTTTCACCCATACCAGACAATAATTTTTGATCCTTATCATAAAACTTCACCCCTAAAGCAGTTAAGGCGCCCGTCCCTCCATCATTGGTAGCACTTCCTCCAATGGCTAAAATCAATTTTGTACAACCATTTTTCACTGCATCTATCATCAACTCTCCAACTCCAAAAGTGGTTGTGTATCGAGGATTTCTTTTTTCTATTGGAACCAATATTAAACCGGCTGCCTGTGCCATTTCGATGACTGCTGTTTTTTGATCTTTGAGAATGAGGTATTGAGCATTCACTTTTTCCCACAACGGACCGGTTATTTCAGTTTTTACCAATTTCCCTCCCAAACCATAATAGAGTGCCTCTATGGTCCCTTCTCCGCCATCAGCAACTGGTTTTTCAACAATTTCAATTTCATGAGTACAGCGTAAAAATCCTTTCTTTATAGCATTGCATACCTCTCGACTTGATAGACTTCCTTTAAACGAATCCGGACAGAGAAGTATTTTCAATTTCAATAAACCTCCTTCTAAAATGATTCTTATGTTATTTTATAAAATTATTTACTAAAAAAGAAATAACTATACTCACTTACAAGTCTATTCTTTAGAAGAAGAAAAACTACAAAAAAATACTTAAATCCATATAATTGTATAAAATTGAATGAGCTATTTTCAAAAACATCGGTTAGAGTGAAATTAGGAACAAACACTAAATCTGAAGGGATTCTGAAATGGCTCAATATCAGATTACCGTAAATTCAGAACTTTTACATCACCTTTTTCAAAAAAATACCTAAGATTTGAGGGATTGTACAGCTCTTGGAATCGATTGTAAATCAAATCCTTTTAAGCTCAGGTAACTCTAGTAATTCGAAACAGATTACTATGAAAGAACCGATACTCGGAAAGAATATCTGAATGGAACCTATACTCATTCTCTTGCCACCCGAGTATGAAGTTTCACTATAAAGATCCTAAGTCTTCGTCGTGGTGATTTCTCTATTGACTTTTTTGTCACTTCCAACGGAACTAACAAGCCTTCATTCTCGTACTGATGGAGATGGTAGTTAATTGAAAAAATTCAAAACGGTGATTTCATTTGTCCAAGCGATGGGGAGAATTCAAAAACAATTCACCCCGCACGCGTCAAGATCCATGAGGATTTTTAGGTAGAGCTGGGTATGATTCAAGTGATTTCAAGTAATTTTTTAGAGATGACTTTTCAAGGTACGTTTTCCTGGTTTGAAATCAGTCAAATCCGGAATTCATTCAGGAAATGATCCTTTGTATAAACAAAACTATCTAACCGAAATTAAATTTACACATAAAGAAGGTTTTGATCCTTGATCTTACTATTGACATAATAACATTAATTAATTATTATTAGAAATATTTAGTCTTCATACTTCATACTTCATATGTCTAAAAAAATTGGGAGGGATCTATTCTTTGAGTTTATCGTTCGATAAATTTTCAAAACGAGCGAAATTACCCCGTGCTTCTAAACCAGTAATTAATAAAATTACATCGATGATTCAAAATGGTGATTTAAAGCCAGGAGACAGATTGCCTCCCCAGGATGTTTTAGCAGACCACCTGGGAGTTAGTCGAACTACATTAAGAGAAGCCCTAAAAGAATTGTCTTTCCGAGGTTTAATTGTTTGCAAACATGGTATCGGAACTTTTGTTAGTAGCGGATTGGTGAGTGATTTGGAAGTTGTCGAAGCTCGTAAATATGTTGAAAAGGGTACAAGTTACCATGCTGCTCGATTAGCAAATACTTCTAATGCAAAAAAGTTATTGAAACTTGTAAATACCATGGAGAAATATGTAGTCACACATGAAATCGAAGAGTTTTCTTTAAAAGACTTCGAATTCCACAATTTAATAGCAAAGCTTTCAGAAAATCGGGTATTTCAGAAAATTATGCAAACCTTCAGTGATCTTTTGTTAACTCAGCAAATCTTAGTTCAACGATTACCCGGAGCTATTGAACGAGCTCATTCCTATCATCGGCTTATTGCCGAGGCAATCATTAATAAGAATCCAGAAATGGCTTCAAAAAATATGGAAGAGCATTTGGAAGATGTACACAAAGCTCTTCTGAAATATTATCAAGGAGGTGGTAGTTAAAAAAGAAAAATTTAAAAAATTAGAGGTACTAATTTTTCATTTAAAAAAACTGGAGGGATGGTACATGAAGAAACTAACTTTCATTTTATTCGTTGTATTTGTAGGGTTGTTATTATTATCTACAATAGCATCTTTTGCAGAAGAGGATACCATTAAGATCGGTTTATTAGAAGATAGGTCTGGTAATTTTGCCCTTCATGCAGGGCCTAAATATTTAGCCGCCCAATTGGCAGTAAAGGAAATTAATGATAAAGGTGGGGTTTTAGGGAAGAAACTAGAAATAATAGCTCCCGACCCACAATCAGATAACCGACGTTTTCAGGAGTTAGCTCGACGATTGATATTAAAAGACAAAGTAAACGTTCTATTTGCTGGTTTTGCCAGTGCAGAACGAGAAGCTGTTCGACCGATTATAGACCAGTATAAGATGCTTTATTTTTATAACAATCAATATGAAGGTGGAGTAGCAGATAAATATACCTTCTGTACCGGTCCCGTTCCTGAACAACAAATCGATCCAGTAATTAAATATTGCATCGAAAAGTTTGGTCCCAAAATGTACATACTAGCAGCAGACTATAATTTTGGTCAGCTAAGTGCAAAATGGACTCATGTAATAGCTAAAAAATATGGTGGTGAAATTATCGGAGAAGAATTTATTCCTCTTTCAGTTTCTCAATTTGCTTCAACTATCGAACGGGTTCAAGCAGCTAAACCCGATTTTTTAGTTATGTATATTACTGGTGATAATCATGCTGCTTTCTACCCACAAGCACAAGCTGCAGGTCTCAAAATTCCTTTTGCTTCAAGTATCAATGTTGCTCAAGGATATGAACACAAGCGGTTTCCCCCACCAACGTTATCCGGTATGCATATTGGAGTCCATTACGTAGAAGAGTTGCCAACTGAAGCTAACTTGGATTTTGTTAAAAGATTCCGTGATATGTTCCCAGAAGTACCTTACATTGGAGAGCAGACGGAGAATACTTATGTTGGTGTTTATTTGTATGCTAAAGCAGTAGAAATTGCCCAAACAACCGAAATAGATAAAGTGATTGAAGCATTAGAATCGGGAATCGAATTTGACGCTCCTGAAGGAAAGGTCTATCTAGATCCAAAAACTCATCATTTAGTTAGAGATATCCGAATTGTAGTAGTTGACGACAATCACAATTTAAGCTTCCCTGTAACATATCCACAGGTTTGGCCTGATTGGTTGAGTAAAGAAAAGGGTGTTGATCTAACTCAGAAACCAGAATTCGTACAATACGAACCATAATATGTAATAATTTTTAATATAAAATAATTAATAACCAGCTGTTTTTAAACAGCTGGTTATTAATTAAATAAAAATTGAGTTTTGCTGACGTGGGTAAAGGAGTGTGACTGCTTTTGAATTTGCTGTATGGATTATTTAGTTTAGTTTATATTTATTTAGACAGTATTGCCTTTCTTCTTTTATCAGCACTTGGTCTTATTATTATATTGGGAATGATGGGTATTACCAATATGGCCCACGGAGAATTTATGATGCTTGGTGCCTATACAGCAGTTATTGGTACACAGGCGGGATTACCATTCCCAGTATCAATATTGTTAGCAATGGTAGTAGTTGGTTTATTTGGAATGATCTTAGAACGTTTAGTAATAAGGCGTTTTTATGGGAATTTATTACAAAGTCTAGTTGCGACCTGGGGAATCAGTTTACTAATCAGCCAAGGAATGTTGATTGCTTTAGGCCCATCATTGCCAAGCCTTCCCATGCCATTAGGTGGTTTTAAGATTGGAGAACATTTATACGCAACCTATCGGATAGTTCTCGCTTTGATTTGTTTTGCTGTCTTATTACTCATTTGGTGGTTATTTAATCGAACTAAGTTCGGGATGCGGGCACGTGCAACTATGCAGAATGCCGAAATTGCAAAAGCATTATGTGTTGATACTACTAAAATGTATCTCATAGTAT
>JAAYUT010000024.1 GCA_012517485.1 Candidatus Atribacter fermentans | reverse complement strand
GTAATGAGAGAGATTCGAGAAGAAGTCGGAATCCAAGTTCATCATATCCATTATTTTGGAAGCCAGCATTGGCCTTTCCCACAGTCTCTTATGATTGCTTTTACGGCTGAATATTTGAACGGCCAAATTACTATTGATCATCGAGAAATCGAAGACGCTGATTGGTTCACAATTGACAATCTTCCACCAATCCCAAGTAAAATGAGTATATCCCGAAGATTGATCGATTGGTTTATTGAAAAACAAACCAATAAATTGAAAAAATAAGAATTTTAGAACCTCCATTGGTGATAGATGAGCTCACTTTTAACCTCGCTTATAGAAAAAGATTTTTATTGAATAGTAGTTCCGTTTTTATTCATTATTTGAATAAACACTTCAACAATGTCGGGATCAAATCTTGTCCCAATATTTTGCTTAATTTTTTCTAATGCCTCCTGTTTGGAAATCGCCTTGCGATAAGAAAGATCGTGAGTCAAAAGATCAAAATGATCAACAATAGAAACAATCCTTGAAGTTATAGGAATATCATTTCCTTTTATACCAAGAGGATACCCTGATCCGTCCCAGCATTCATGAAAAGCTAAAATTGCAGTCGCAATAGGCAAGAGATCTTCGGAAGACTTTGCTATACGATATCCAATTTCTGGATGCCTTTTGAGGTAAAACTTTTCATTGGGTAAAAGATCTCCAGTTTTTCTAATGATCTCCTTTGGCAGAGCTACTTTACCAACATCATGAAATGTTGACAAGAGATTTAATTCATTAAATAATCTACGAGGTAAATTTAATGATTTACCAATCATACTAGCAAGCCTAAAAACCCGCTGGAAATGATCTTCATTTTCGCCTTCTATTCTCGTGAGTAACTTTTTTAAAAATGGAACAATTTCATTTCGATGGTTTTTACTTTTTAAGATCTTATTCCGATACATGCGGTCTTCCGCTTCCCGAAGGACATCTTGTAAGTCTATCTCTGGCGTCTTTTTTGTTGCTATTCCTAAAGTTATACTGAGTGGTAGAATTTCTTCCTTGTTATCCTGACAAAACTTATTTATTCTTTCACATATTTGTAAAGCTTTTTCTTGTGGTGTTTGTGGGAGAAGAAGAATAAACTCATCTCCACCCCATCGAGAAATAATATCTTCTTTCCGGCATACACCTTTTAATACTGTAGCTATCCTCTTAAGAAGAATATCCCCGGTTTCATGCCCAAAGACGTCATTTAAAAACTTCAAGTGGTCTGCATCTCCCATAATGACACTCAGAGGTAGTTGCCTATCAGTATCAAGTCTTTTGATTTCTTCATCAAAAAAAGCACGATTATAAAGCCCGGTTAATTTGTCATGAAAGCTTAAAAACTTCATATCTTCAAGGGCTTTTCTTTTTTCTGTAACATCTCGAAATACTAAAACAAATCCTATGATTTTATTGCTTCTATCACGAATGGGCGAAGCACTATCAGAAATAAAATATTGGTCTCCAGTCCGAGAAATCAAAATGGTGTTATTCTCTAATTCAATTTTCTCACCATTTTCAAGGACTCGTTGAAAGGGATTTTTAATTTCTTTCCCAGAAAGTTCATCAATGATACGAAATACTTGGTTAATTTGTTGTCCGTATGCTTCATTGGTATTCCAACCAGTCAGTTTTTCAGCAACCGAATTCATTATCGTTATTTCTCCTTCTTGATTGGTCACAATTACTCCATCTCCAATGCTTTTCAGGGTCACTGATAAATATTCTTTTTCAGAAAAAAGAAGCTTTTCTTGAAGAATACGTGGTGTGATATCTTGACCAATACCGTAGAAAGAAATGGCATCATCAATAGTAAGAGGTAAGAGATTTAAAAGTAAAGTTTTGTTCTGATTATGAATTGTAAATTCTATTTCAACAGACTCTCTTTTGGCAATAGTTTGGTGATTTTTAAAAAAACTCGTACCTGCCTCTGAAAGAAAGTCATAAATTTTATGGTTTATTATTTGATCTCGATTACATTCAAAAAAATGCAAGGCAGCTTGATTGAGATCTATAAATTCTCCATGCATATTGATAATAAAAATTGGATTCATGGTGTTTTCAAACAAGGTTCTTAGCCTTAATTCATTATTTTGCAATTTCTTCTGATATTGATGAATCTCATCTAACATCTGGTTTATTTCTTGGCTTAATTTACTTAGCTCATCTTTACCTTGGTAGGGAACTCGAAGAGTTAAGTCGTGTTTCGCACGAATTTTTTGAACGATCTGATTAAGTCGTTCTAATGGAGAAATAACAATTTTTTTCAACAAAAAGAAAATAACACTCAGAGAAATAACTCCTACTATAATCAGTGCAGCCACTAAATAAATAAGAGTAAAAACTCCTTGTGTATAAATTTCCCGGGGTTTTTCCACTCGTACTATAAGAGCTGGTTTATCATAAATATCATTCATCAAACCATATCCGATAATATTTTTTTCATTTGGTTGGGAAAGATAGTGAGAGTTAATTAGTATTTGTGATTTAATT
>JAAYUT010000154.1 GCA_012517485.1 Candidatus Atribacter fermentans | reverse complement strand
CACCAAGGGAAACCTGAATATTTGGTTTCTATCATTGGTGGTTTAGGAATGGGTATATTTGCATACGAGGCTGGTACGTTTTTGCCAGTATTTCTTCTTCATTTTATTACTGCATTATTTTTAGATATTTTTTGTATTATCTAATATAACCTTCCACCAATCTACTATATTCTCTTCTCCAAGACTCCACAAAATCATTGAAAGACCGATCCGTCTTCCTTCCGAGAAGTGCCGAGTTCCTGTCGGGCACTCCGACGCCAGCCTCCCAACGAAGCTATAAGCTTCGGGTATCCTTTTGAATCGCCATATACCGAACAGTTCGTACAGTGGTGTGGGGGGACGGGGGTTAGCCACCCTCTCCTACTCGATGGATTTGAATTTATTCCTGCTCCGTCATTGCGAGGAGCGAAGCGACGTGGCAATCTCATTTCGTATTTTTTTGAATGATTAAAAGATGAGATCCTCACGCCCTCAAAATTCGAGGGCTCAGGATGACGGATTAAAGACACCCTCCCCGTCGCGATAGCGGTACCCCTCCACGGAGGGGAATTGCTGAATTCATTCCCCTCCGTGGAGGGGAACTCATTTATTTTCGGGATAGAATGAGCAATTAAATTTGTAGATATTCATAATTGAAGATATTGCAACCTGTCGTCTTAAGAATAAAAAAAGGTGACTACAGATACTTTTTAAAAATAATTTAATTAATATCGAAAAATAGCTGCTATTACTGATTTTCCTGGTATAGTGTCATTTTTCAGGGCAAAGACTGTTCCACTTTGCCTTAAAACTTGATTCGCACAAAAATCGAGTAAATCAGTATCCCCTGGTTCATTTTTTTCATGAATAATGATTTGATCATCATCTGGATTATAACGACCCCATTTTTCAATCCCAATAGCAACAAAAAGAGTATCAATTCGCCCATGATAAGCAGCTGGAATAATCTCTTCTAAAAGAATTGAAACGATTTTTTCACCTTTTTGAAGGTAGGCTTCACATTTTTCGAGAGCGTTTCTCAGTGATTGATAAAAAATTGGTTCGACGATTTTCCAGGCTTTTTCATGAAGCTTATCTTTGGTAAGATTTTCCGGATTTCCTTCAATTCCTTCTTCTAGTAAATACGGATAGGTATTGACTTCCCGATAGATTGGGAGCAAATAGTCAACACCAGCAAGAACAAGGGGTATTTTTTCATTCCGAAGGTAATCATGAAGAGATTTATTAACCACTTGAAAATAACGTTGAACCATCTCTTTAGTATTGTAGCCAGCTCCATGACCAAAAAATATTGCTGCACGATCTCCTCTGGTGGTTGGAGTACCGGTATGGAATTGTAATAGCTTTTCCATTCCCTCTTGACGTATAACACTGGCTAAACCTTCGGGAACCCCTTCAAGATCGATTTCATTAACCGTATATCGAGTCCCCTGCATTAGTTTAATAGAATTTTGACTAATCGCTAAGATGAAAAAACGACCATCACCCACTAAAAGAGGAAGAAGAGGTTTAATATGAAAGTGATCAGCTACAAATACAAGCTCCTTAAAGCGATAAGGCTGACGGTAATAATGGAAATTATTTTTTGAAAGAAAAACAGCTAAACCATCACTTTGATGTTCCCAGAAAAGGCTATCTTGTTGAAATTTTTTTATTGGTGAAAGGAAATCCTTTAATTCATTTTCTCTGAAGCCTTGTTCAATAAGATGTTTCTCGGCAATAGATAAAAGGTTTTTAAATCGAATCGGGTTTTGTTGAGTATCACCGCTTTTTTCCATGGGAGCATAAAGAGAAACACACATACCTTCTTGCTTTTTAAGAAGGTTTTGAATATCTTCTCTGGTAATGATATTCATACCCGTTCCCTCCTATTCAACTAATTGTACAAAAATGAAAATAGACCATTTACTTTAAAGAGTAGCATAGTATATTTTAATTTGTATAAATTATGCTTTCTTTATTTTAACATGAGAAATAAAAATGGGAATTGAATAATGGGGGAATAGAAATGAATGGTTATGAGAGAATAATGGCAGCTCTTGAGGGCAAAAAAACAGATATTCTTCCTTATATTGATGGGTTTGATTGTTTGGAAGCTCGCTTAGCATTTTTTGGTCCACAAGTTATGTCTGGAACCTGGGATGAAATCGCTTTATTGGAAGCCGAGCTTTTTCATTCCGATTGGGTGATAGTACCCGCGCCTCTCAACATTCCCGGAGGTCCTGGAATATTTTGTGACGTTCTAACCGAGGACCAAACCCATTTGTTAGTAAAAACCTTTTTTGGAGGAATTTGGTATTGGCGGAAAAAACCCTATTATGCAAAAGCTTTTTATAATCCAGTAAAAAATAGTGAAGACTTGGAAAAAATACCCGAACCGGATTGGGAAGTCCTCCGAAAACGTATAAAGGTATTAAGAGAACCAATAAAAAGATTAAAAGATCGGGGTTATTTTGTAACAATGGAAGGGAAGGGTTCTTTTGAAGCAACCTGGATGCTTTTTCGAGGTTTAGAAAATACTTGGATGGACATTGCTACAGAGCCAGATTTGGTTCAAAAAATGTCAAAGCGAGCAGTGGATGCAATCATTCAATTGGCATTCATGGTGGTTGATGAGTGTGACGTTGATGGACTTTGGATAACCAACGATATGGGAACGCAGACCGCAGCCTATTTTAGTCCAAAAACCTATCGAGAACTTTTTAAAGAAAATGATAGGAGAATTGTTCAGGCTTTGCATTCGCGAGGAAAAAAGGTTATGTTTCACTCTCATGGCAATGTCATGTCACTTTTTCAAGACTTTGTTGATGTTGGTTTTGATTCCATCGACCCTCTTGATGTTTATGATGGAATGGATTTTCGATTCATAAAAGAAACCTTTGGTAAAAAAATTACCCTTAAAGGAGGTATCAGTTGTACTATTGGACAGATGAAGAAAGAGGATTTATTGAAACATGTTCAAGATATTGTCACGATTGGTGGTGAGGAAAGGTTTATTCTTTCAGGGGCAGGAGGTGTCCCTCCCGAAATGAGCCTGGAAAATTTTAATGCCTATCGAGATTTTATTTATCGGGTTCGAAGAGGAGAGTTAAAGTAGTCAATGAATAAAAATCAAAAGACCACAATTTAATTCAACCTCCTCTTCTTTGATAAGCAATTTTTATGGAATTCTTAATAAATCAGCCATTGGCCATTTATCTTTTTCAAAAGAACCGTGTTATCATCGATAAGAAAGGTATTTTCAAAACAAACCCATTGATTAAAGGGTGAAATTCCTGAACTTCCTTGGGATGGTGCTGGAATAGCATATTCAGCAATTGGTATGGGATAAGGTGGCCAGAAAGTGTTTTCACAAAATCCACAAACCTGACGACTTTTTAAAGTTACATTCGCCCATTCACCATCAATCTTAATTGATCCAGTATTAACTCCATATAGAGGAATACTGCAAGTTTGACCGGTATATTCTGGTTGGGTTGTAAGAATGTTTACAATAATCTGGTATTTGAGTTCAAAATTTCGATCACTTGGACCACCAGGAACCAAACAGGATT